>JAHIZV010000108.1 GCA_018814445.1 Verrucomicrobiota bacterium
CAAAAGACGTGTCGATCTCCGCGTACGTCAGCGTGGATGAGGGCGACGCATTGAAACAGGCGGAGGCCGCGGACGCGGCCCGGAAGGAGGGGAAGTCCGGCGAGCTTCTCGGCGTTCCGCTTGCGATTAAAGATCTGCTGAACGTCGAGGGTCAGCCCTGCACATGCGCATCGAAGATACTCAAGGGCTACACCTCCCCGTATGACGCCACGGTCATCGCCAGACTGCGTGAACGGGGCGCGGTTTTTGTCGGGCGCGTGAACATGGACGAGTTTGCGATGGGCTCGAGCACGGAGAACTCATCGTACCAGGTCACGCGCAATCCCTGGAATATCGACTGCGTGCCGGGCGGTTCGAGCGGAGGTTCGGCGGCGGCGGTGGTGGCGGACGAAGCGATCGGTTCGCTGGGATCGGATACCGGAGGTTCGATCAGACAGCCCGCATCATTCTGCGGTTGTGTCGGGCTCAAGCCGACCTACGGGCTTGTCTCGCGATACGGACTGACGGCATACGCTTCCTCGCTGGACCAGATCGGGCCCGTTACGAAGGATGTCAGAGACGCGGCGGTTCTCCTTGGTGCGATTGCAGGTCATGACGACCGCGACTCATCGTCTATCGATCGGCCCGTGCCGGAGTACACGGAAGCGCTCACGAGCGATCTGTCGGGACTCAGGCTGGGGATCCCGAAAGAGTATTTTGTGGATGGAGTGGACCGGGAAGTGGACGGCGCTGTGCGCCAGGCCATAGATCAGTGTGCAGCTTTGGGCGCCGAGGTCGTGGAAGTCTCTCTGCCACACACCGACTATGCCATCGCCGCGTATTACATCATCGCCACGGCCGAGGCATCGGCCAACCTGGCCCGCTTTGATGGAGTGCGTTACGGGGCCCGTGTTGACGGATCTGACCCGATCGACATGTACGGCAGGACGCGGGCGGCGGGATTCGGTACCGAGGTAAAGAGGCGTATCATTCTCGGGACTTACGTTCTGAGCAGCGGGTACTACGATGCCTACTATCTTCGCGCTCAGAAAGTGCGGACGTTGATCCGCCGGGATTTTGAGAACGCGTTTAACGCGTGCGACGCACTGTTGACGCCGGTCGCTCCTACGGCCGCGTACAGGATCGGGGATCGGACCGCTGATCCGCTCGAGATGTATCTCGGCGACATCTTCACCGTGCCGGTCAATCTTGCCGGAATTTGCGGAATATCCGTTCCGTGTGGATTCACAGGGGGGGGGCTTCCCGTCGGTTTGCAGGTCATCGGCCCGGCATTTGGGGAAGAGACGGTTTTGAAGGTGGCCTACGGATACGAACAAGCGACGGAGTGGCATACGAGGAAACCTCAGATTTGAGAAGAACGCTCAGCAGCCAACATTCAACGATCAACGCCCAAGATGGAATATGTAGCGACCATAGGACTTGAGACGCATGTGCAGTTGAAGACTGCGTCCAAGATCTGGTGCGGGTGCGCCAACGTGTATGGCAGTCGCCCGAACACCGACGTGTGCCCTGTTTGTCTCGGGTATCCCGGGTCATTGCCTGTTCTCAACAGAGAAGCCGTTAAGCTTACGGTCATGACGGGGTTGATGCTTGGGTGCGAAATCAGCCGCTACAGCAAGTGGGACCGGAAGAGCTACTTCTATCCCGATATGCCGAAGAACTACCAGATCTCGCAGTACGACATGCCTCTCTGTCTCGGCGGTCAAGTGGAGATTGATGTCGACGGGGCTAAAAGGGCGGTAAGACTGACGCGGATCCACCTGGAAGAAGACGTGGGCAAGAGCACTCATTTCGAACGGTCGAGCGGCGTGGACTTCAATCGTGCCGGGACGCCGCTGATGGAAATCGTGACGGAGCCGGACATGTCGTCCGCGGAGGAGGCCTTCGCGTATCTCCAGGCTCTCAAGCGGATTCTGTTGTACGGCGGAGTCAGCGACTGCAATCTCGAGCAAGGCAACATGCGTTGCGACATCAACGTGAGTGTGCGGCCCGCGGATACCGACAAGCTCGGAACCAAGGCCGAGATCAAGAACATGAACACGTTCAAGGGGGTCTTCCGTGCGTTGAAGTACGAGATCGAACGGCAGAAGAAGGTCCTGAGCGAGGGCGGGGAAATCCGCCAGGAGACGCGGCGCTGGGATGATGACGCCGGTGTCACGAGCGCGATGAGATCCAAGGAGTACGCTCACGACTATCGCTATTTTCCGGATCCCGATCTCATGCCCGTTGTCCTGACCGAAGAGCAGATCCATTCGTGGGAGGAGTCTCTTCCCGAACTCCCCGCCGCGCGCAGAGCGCGTATTCTTTCTGAGTACGGCATACCCGAATACGACGCCGGGGTGATCGTAGCCGACAAAGCTGTTGCCGACTACTATGAGACCGTTGCCCGGCTTTCCGGGAACGCGAAGGCGGCCTCCAACTGGATTATGACCGAGATGATGCGCGCACTGTCAGAGGCCGGGATCGAAATCACCTCAACGAAGATTTCGCCGGACGCGCTCGCGGACCTCATCAAGCTGATCGACGGAAACGCGATCAACATGACCGGCGCCAAGGAAGTCTTCAACGTCCTGTTCAGCGAAGGTGGCGATCCGAAGAAGATCGTTGAGGAAAGGGGTCTGGCGCAGGTCAGCGATTCATCCGAGCTTGAGAGCGTGGTGCGCCGGGTCATTGATGAAAACCCCAAATCGGTCGAGGACTACAAGGCCGGGAAGAAGGTGGCTCTCCAGTTCATGATGGGGCAGGTCATGCGGATCACGAAGGGGAAGGCGAATCCCCAGGTGGTCGTTCCTCTTCTTAAGCAGATCCTTGACGCTTGAGTCGGACCGGTTTCCGCTCGTTGACACTCCGCGAGCGGGTGTGTAATCTGCAATCGAATCCGGTTCGCTGTGATGCATCTGCAATCTAGAGGAGCGCGCGCATTTGACCGCCAACGACGAGTATATCCTGGAGATCCTTGAGAACGTCGGTCTGATCACCCGTGAGCAGTCTGAAGAAGCTCTCGAATGGGCCAGGAAAGAGGACAAAGAGGTCGTTGACGTGCTGGTGCGCACCGCGGGCATTCACAAGCTGGACATTCTGAAAGCCCTTGCCAACCAGTTCGGCATGGAGTGCATGAGTCTCCAGGGCGTGGACATCGAGCAGGAGGTCATTGACCAGGTTCCGGACGACGTGGCAACCCGCTACAAGATCATACCCCTCTATCGCAATGAGAACACCCTTACCGTGGCCCTTAGCGATCCTCTCGACGTGGATACGCTCGACAGCCTGCGCTACGTGCTGAAGTGCAATGTGGAGGGCTTGGTGGCGCCGGCGGAAGAGATCGAGATGGCCATCCAGCAGTACTACGGAAAAAGCATCGGAGCCGTGGAATCCGTTCTCGAAGAAATAACGGAAGGCACGATCGCGGTGCCGACGGCGGGTATGAAGGAGATTATAGGGGAGGGGGAGGATGTCACCGAAGCCGACGCTCCGATCATCAAGCTGGCCAGTCTGCTGATTCTCGAAGCGTTCAGAAACCGGGCCTCGGATATCCATCTCGAGCCGATGGCGCGCAAGTTCCGGGTGCGATACCGGATTGACGGTGTACTGCACGAGATGGAAAGCCCGCCGAAACGTCTGCAGTCCGCGATCATCAGCCGCCTGAAGATCATGGCGAACATGAGTATCGCCGAGAAGCGTCTGCCGCAGGACGGACGCATCCAGATCAACGTCATGGGCCGCGATCTGGACTTGCGTGTCTCAACGATACCCTCGAACCACGGCGAGAGCATCGTGATGCGTATTCTGGACAAGGAAAGCCTCATGCTCGGGCTTCCTCAATTGGGTTTCTTTTCGGATGACCAACAGACGTTCGAACGTCTCATCGGCCTTTCCGACGGCATCCTCCTTGTGACCGGCCCGACGGGTTCAGGAAAGACGACGACGCTGTACGCGTGTCTGAATCACGTGAACAAGCCGGACCGGAAGATCATTACCGTTGAAGACCCGGTTGAGTATCAGCTCAGCGGCATTAACCAGGTGCACGTCAGAGCCGACATCGGCCTAACGTTCGCATCGGCGTTGAGATCCATTCTCCGCCAGGCGCCGAACATCATTATGATCGGCGAAATCCGCGACATGGAGACGGCCGAAATCGCGGTCAACGCATCGCTCACAGGTCACCTGGTCTTCAGTACTCTGCATACGAATGACGCCCCGAGCGCGATTCCGCGACTGCTGGACATCGGCGTGAAGCCTTTCCTCGTTGCGTCGTCGACACGCGCGATCATGGCTCAGCGGCTCGTGCGCAAGATCTGCGACAAATGCAAAGAGGCGTACACGCCGAACGAAAACGAACTCCGAATGCTCGGTCCGGCGGCGGAGCAGATTGCCAGCATACAATTGCACAAGGGCCGCGGATGCACGAACTGCAACGGCACGGGTTATCGCGGCCGAATAGGCATTTTTGAAATCTTCGTCATCGACGACGAAGTAAGGCACATGATCTACGAGCAAGTCGGCGCCGCCGAACTTCGAAACCGCGCTCGGGAGCTGGGCATGCGGACCTTGCGTGAGGACGGAATCCGGAAGATCGTGGCGGGACACACAACGATTGAAGAAGTCCTGCGGGTAACGATGGGAGACATGATCTGATGAGTGAAGAGGCCAAGGCTTACGAGCTGTCCATAGAGCAACTGCTCGACATGGTCGTTGAAGAGAATGCATCGGATCTGCATCTGTCCGTGGACATCCCGCCTGTTCTGCGGATCAACGGTAAACTCAACCACGTCGACACGCCCGCGCTTGCGCCGGCTGATACCCAGCGTTTCATGGAGGCGATCGCGCCGCAGGAGCACCGCGATGAACTCAAGGATCGCGGCGGCTCGGATTTCGGGTTCAGCTTCGGTGAAAAGGCGCGCTTCCGTGTGAGTATCTATATGGAGAGAGGGAATGTGTCGCTGGCCTTGCGGCTTATTCCTTCGACGATTCTCACGCTCGAGCAGATTGGACTTCCCGCGCAGATGAAAGACCTGTTGTTCAAACCGCGCGGCCTCGTTCTGGTCACCGGCCCCACGGGTTCGGGCAAGACGACAACGCTGGCCAGCATGGTCAATATCATTAACGAAGAACGGGACGTTCACATCATCACCGTCGAGGATCCCATCGAGTATTACCATCCTCACAAGCACAGCATCGTCACACAGCGGGAGATCGGCAAAGACGTTCCCAATTTCGGCGAAGCGATCCGGCGCGGTCTGCGACAGGATCCGGACGTGATACTCGTTGGTGAAATGCGTGATCTTGAGACGATGGAAGCGGCGATTACTGCCGCGGAGACGGGGCATCTTGTTTTCGCGACGCTGCATACGACCGGTGCGGCACGGACCGTCGATCGAATCGTTGACGCGTTCCCGATGAATCAGCAGGAGCAGATACGTACGCAGCTCGCCTCCAGTATCGTGGCCGTCATCTCTCAGCTTCTCCTGCCGAGGCAGGACCAGCCCGGGCGTGTCGCTGCGTTTGAAATCATGGTAGCCACGTCCTCTATCCGCGCGCTGATCCGCGACAGCAAGACTTTCCGGATCACGTCCGATATTCAGACCGGAGGGAAGTGGGGCATGGTGACGCTGGACGCACACTTGACGGCGTTGTATGAGCGCGGCCAGATCAGTTACGAAGATCTAATCACAAAATGTCAGGAACCGGAATCCGTGGCTGAGAAGCTTGCGGGAACCGGGAAGAAGAGGAGATAACGGAAACATATGCCAGGCGCTGAACTCCAGGATCCGCTGTTGATGGAACTGCAGGGCCGCGGCCTACTGCGGCCGGGACAGGCTGATGAGGTCATGGAAGAGCATGGCCGCACGGGACGTCCGATACGTGAGATCGTTGTTGATCTCGATATCGTGACCCAACAGTCGCTCCTGGAACTGATTGCTGATCAGCTGGGCACCACAATTATAGATCTTACGTCCCTCGAAATACCGCCGGAGGCCTTGAAGTCGCTTCCTGGCAGTGTCGCGCGCATGTACAGCGTGATTCCCATCGAGGGCGACAGTCAGGCCGTGACGCTGGCGACATTCGAGCTGCTGAGCCCCGAGATCGTAGATGAATTGACGTTCGTTCTCACGCGCGACGTCACGTTTGTGGTGGCTTCCGAAACGAGCATCAAGACCGCCCTCAAGCAGTATTACGGAGACACGAGCGAGTCTGTGAGCGACATGCTCTCCGAGCTTGAGAGCGAGTTGGAGGATGCGGGCGACCTTATCGAACTGAGCAGGGGCGATAATCTCATTGAGCTTGAGCAGGCGGCCAGTGCCGCGCCGGTCGTTCGCTTCGTGAATCTCGTGTTGTATCAGGCCGTTCAGGACCGGGCTTCCGATATTCATTTCGAGCCTTTCGAGCATGAATTCAAGATTCGATACAGGGTGGACGGAGCGCTGTATGAGATGGCCCCGCCGCCAAAGCATCTCGCTCTGCCGGTTATTTCCCGAATCAAAGTGATCTCCGGCCTGAACATCGCCGAGCGCCGTCTGCCGCAGGACGGTCGCATTCAACTGGGCATCGGCGGACGCGCCGTGGACTTTCGTGTGTCGACTCTGCCCACGCAGTTCGGCGAGAGCGTCGTTCTTCGTGTGCTCGACCGCAGTGTCATATCGCTCGACATGGACAACATCGGCATGCCCGAGGATGTCCTCGCAGCATTTTCCTCGGATATCAAGAAACCGAACGGGATCATCGTTGTCACCGGGCCTACTGGTTCGGGCAAGACGACGACGTTGTATTCCGCGCTCGGGCGTTTGAATCAGATAGAGTCTAAACTTCTCACTGCGGAAGAGCCGGTTGAGTACGACGTACCCGGGATCATACAGATTCCGATGAACGAGCAGATCGGGCTCACTTTCGCGCGGACACTGCGCGCGTTTCTGCGACAGGATCCTGACATTATCATGGTCGGTGAAATTCGTGATATCGAGACGGCGGAGATCGCCATTCAAGCGTCGCTGACGGGACACCTGGTGTTCAGTACTTTGCACACGAATGACGCCGCAGGCGCCGTGACTCGCCTTATCGATATGGGCGTGGAGCCGTTCCTTATCGCTTCGACGCTCGAGGGCATCCTGGCACAGCGGCTCGTCAGGACTATCTGCGATCAGTGCCGCACCCCCTATGAACCCGACGACGATCAGTTGAACCTGCTCGGGCTTCGGCGCGACCAGATCGGAGGCCGTCCGTTCTACTATGGTTCAGGCTGTCCGACCTGCAATGAAACGGGGTACCGGGGCAGGCGCGGTGTGTTCGAGTACCTCAGGGTGTCTGATCCGATACGGGATCAGATCAGTGAACGAAGGCCCACTATCGTCATCCGCGACAAGGCTATCGAAATGGGGATGAGGTCACTGAGGGAAGACGGTATCCGCTGTATTCTGGACGGATATACAACCGTTGAGGAAGTGATTAAGTATACGTAGGATTTAAGTGCAGTACGCGCTTTTCGGAGAACTCAAATGGCTATCTTTAATTACGTCGCCCTGGATTCAAGAGGCAAGGAAAAGACAGGCTCGATCGAAGCCGATTCGCAGTCGGCCGCGGTTTCCCGCATAAAGGAGAAGGGCCTCTTTCCCACGAACGTCGCGGAGGGAGCGTCCGGGACGGCCAAGGGGAAGAAGAAAGCCCGGGGAGCCAGGGGGGGGGCGAAGGGGAAGGGCATGTCGAAGGAGATTCGGATGCCTGTGTTCCTCTCCCGTGTGAAACCTAAACAGCTGATGGCGTTTACCCGTCAGCTCGCAACGCTTGTGAACGCGGGATTGCCGCTGATTCGCGGGTTGGAGGTGCTTCAGAGACAGGAGCGGAATCCTGCACTCAGGAACTCTCTCGGCGACATTGCCGAGTCTATTCAATCCGGAAGCACGTTTGCCGAGGCTATGTCACAGCATACGCGGATATTCAACCGTCTCTATGTCAACATGGTGAAGGCGGGTGAGATAGGCGGTGTGCTCGATATAGTCCTTCTTCGCCTGGCGGAATTCATGGAGAAGGCGCAGAAGATCAAAAGCAAAGTCATCAGCGCGATGGTCTATCCTATCGTCGTACTGATTATGGCCGTGATCATCGTTTCGGCGCTGATGATTTTTATTATTCCCAAGTTCGAGGAGATATTCACGGACCTGATGGAAGGAAAGTCGATGCCCATGCTGACGCAGTTCGTACTGAAGATCAGCGAAACGGTATCTCAGAAATTCGTCCTGGTCCTCGGGGTGGTAGTTGCCGTTGTATTCCTGGTGAAGCTTGTGGGAAAGACGAACGCCGGGCGGTTTGTCATGGATCACCTGAAACTGCATATGCCGATTTTCGGCGTGCTTACACAAAAGACTGCCATTGCCCGGTTTACCCGTACGCTCGGTACGCTGATGTCGTCGGGTGTTCCTGTACTCCAGGCACTGAACATCGTGCGGGATACCGCCGGCAACCAGGTGATAGCCCGCGCTGTATCCCAGATTCACGATAACGTGAAAGAGGGCGAGAATATGGCGCCGACGATTGAAGCGTCGAATGTGTTTCCTCCGATGGTTGTCAGCATGGTCGAAGTCGGTGAAGAGACAGGCGAACTGCCGGAGATGTTGATGAAGATCGCCGACAGTTACGACGACGAGGTCGATAATACCGTTGCCGCGCTGACGTCGATCATTGAGCCGCTCCTGATCATTTTCCTCGCCCTGGTGGTTGGAACGATTGTAATAGCTCTGTTCCTTCCGCTTCTTTCGATCATCGGCAGCCTCAGCGGTTAAGGGACTTAGTTCGTATGGGAATCCGCGAAAAAAGGCTGACCGTTCTCCAGATGATCAGGTTCGGAGCCGGCCCGGCCGAATGGCTCATTCTCACAGGCGTGCTGGTCGTGTTGCTTTCCGTGACGTTCCCGCCTCTTGTTGCCTACAGGCAGGCTCAGATGGGTCTCCGGGTCGAGATGGATTTCGTGCGGATTCTGAGTGCGAGTCACCGATTCTTCGATGAATACGACTACTGGCCGACCGAACACACAGGGAAGTACGGTGACTACCGCTACGGCTACGAAGAATCTAATGCAGCTGTCATGAATGTGCTGCGCTCCATGGATGGCGAGGGGAATTACGATCATGCGACGAACCCGAAGCAGATCGTCTTCATTGAGCTGGGGGAGAGCGGGAAAAACACCTCAGGCCTTGATGGGCGCGGCGCGCTGGTCGATCCGTGGGGAACAGAATACCAGATTGTGATCGATACCGACCTGAACGGAAGCTGTAACATAGATCGCAGTATCTACAGTGTGCAGTACGCCGAAAGCATCGTGATGTGGTCCTGCGGGCCGGACAGGATCACGGATACTGCTGACGACATCCTGTCCTGGAAAATGAAACTGCGCTGACGGCATGGCGGGCGCTTCGGCTCGGCAGGCATCGCCCTCCATCATGAGGGGCAACGGGTTCTGGAGGGCGAACTTCATGTGAGCCTCGCCCTCTGAAAGCG
>JAHIZV010000109.1 GCA_018814445.1 Verrucomicrobiota bacterium
AACGAATCCGAGATGGACGCTTTGGACAGGAAATCGACAGAGCTGACGGATGCCCTCGCCAAAGCCACAAAGCGCGCTGATGCGTTCGCGGATGACAAGTCATATCTCGAAAAGGTTGTCGCTGATCTGGAGAGCAAGGTTGAGGCCCTGACGGCGGCGTCGGAAAAAGCCATGAAAGAAGGCGCCGACTCGTCCAGGGAACTCGAAGCCACGAAGAAACAACTCACATCCATCGAGAAGGCGGCCAGGCAGAAAGACGATGAGATAAGCGATCTCAAGTCGCAGGTTGTTGAGAACAGTAAGAAGGCAGATGCTGAGACGGAGGATCTGAAATCCAGGCTCAGGGAGTCCCAGAATGCCGAGAAGGAGGCCGCCGCTGCTCTGAAGAGTGCTGAGGCTGCACTCGCCTCTCGCGAGTCCGAACTCGCCGGGCAGATTTCACAACTTGAGAAAGAGATGGCGAAGACCGCCAGCGCCCTCAAGAGCACCGAAGCTATCGCCGTCGAAAAAGAAGAAGCCATCGAGCGGCTTGCACAGGTCGAGGCCGACGCCGAGAAGGAGATCGACTCCCTCACCGAGAAACTGAACGAAGCGGCGCAGACTGAAAAGGAGGCCAGGCGGCTTGAGAAAGAACTGAGATCCGCCGAGAAGGAACTCACTCAGATGCAGAAGACCAACGCGAAGCTCGCGAAGTCGGCAGGTGATATGGAAGCCACTCTCAATGAAGAGAGAGGGCGCATTGCCGATCTGACAGCGTCTATCAAGGATAAGCAGACCGCATCTGAGAACCAGGCGGTCGAACTCAAATCTCTTGCCCGGGATGTGGAATCTCTGAAAGAGGCCCTGGATAAGGCGAGCTCCGCGGGCGAAGCCGCACACAGGCAGCTTGATGAGACCGCAAAAGCGCTCGCAGCGGCTGAGAAACGTTCCTTGGAGACCGCTGCGGAATTAAAGAACAGGGAGGCTGCACTGGCTGAAAGTGAAAGCCGAAGCAAGGCCCTTGAGAAAGCACTGGACTCCAGTGAGAAGCAGATCGGGAAGCTGCAGAAAGAGATCGAAAAGAAGACCTCTGCCATCGAAAAAGCGGACGCCTCCCGGCAGTCTGACGCAGAGAAAGCCAAATCACTTGAAGCAGCTCTGAAAGACGCAGGCAGAGAACGAGACGATCTCGCCGGTCAAGTGGCGCGATTTGAGAAACTGCTGGCGCGAAGCCAGGGCGAAATGGACAGTCTGAAAGCCGAATATGCGCGCAAGGAGAAGGAAGCGCAGGCCAATGAAGGCGCCCTTGGCGTACTGTCAGAAGAGACTTCCGCACTCAAAGTCCAACTGGCCGCGAAAGATGATGCCGCCAGAGATCTCACCAGGACCGTCGACGAACTCCGCACTTCGCTCAGAAGTGCCGGCGAAGACTCGAAGTCTCTCTCAGCAAAGGTCTCCCAGTACGAGAAGTCGATTGAGAATCTGGAGCGCCAGGTCATGACTCTCGACAAGGAACTCGCCTCGAAGAGCGAAGATCTCGAAGAGGTCTCTCAGTTGAAGACCGATCTCAAGTCAAGAACCGCTGAGCTTAAAGACAGTGCATCCCGCAGTGAGAAGCTGGAAGCCTCCCTGGCCGAAGCAAGAGCTAAACTCGCTGAGACGACAGTTGCGGCAGATGCCCTGCCTGCGCTCAAACGCGAACTGACCGCTTCCCGCAAAGAAGCCGAAGATGTGAAGGCCGCCCTGTCCACGGCAGAACAGAAACTCGAGGCGACCGCCGGACTCGACGCTGCGGCGGCAGATCTCGAATCTCAGCTTCGCGACTCGCGCGCTGACGCTGACGAACTGAAACGGGCACTCGCCGACACCCAGCAAAGTATCGAGGCAGGAAAGGACGCGGCGGCAAGAGTCAAAATACTCACCAGCCAGTTGCAGGACAGTAGTGAGCAACTCGTGGAAGCACACGCGGCCCGGACGACAACCGAGGAGGCCCTGGCTGAAGCTCGGAAGGAGTTGAGCGATGTCGAGGCTGAACGCGACGCCCTTACAGCTACCGCGCAGGAGTTGGAAGCGAAGCTGGGCGCGACCATGTCCGAGCTTGAAGCCGAGAGGACGAAGTCCACTAATATCGGCAGCAGTATGTCGAAGCTGGAAACTTCTCTCCAGGAAAGCATGGCGAAAGCCGCGCAATTGCAGGACTCCATCATTGAAGGTCCCAACGGAGACGACACAACGGATTCCATCGAGGAGGAATACGGCCAGGACCTCGTGGAGCTTAAGGCTGAACTGGCGAGAGAACGATCGGCGGCGGCAGAGAGAGAGGCCTTGGTTCAAGAATCCGGAAAAGCGCTCGCGGTCGCACGGAAAGAACTTGATGATACGACAAAAACAATGAACGGGCTGACCGACAAGATCGAGGCGCTTGCTGAAGAGCTTATGAAGAAGAATGAGGCCGTATCCGCTCTTGAGACCCAGCTGTCGGAGCAGAATATGGCTATCGCGGAGTTGACATCCCGGCCCCCCGACGCGCCCGACTCCGCTCCCGCGGATTTCGTCGATCTTGAGGCTGTCGCCACGCTGGAAAGCGATCTCACCGACGCGAAAGAAGCGCTTGGAGACTTGGAGGACCAGGTCGCGTCATTGTCGCAGAAGGTGTCTGAAAAGGACCGGCTGATTTACGATCTCGAGACCCAGATCTCCGAGAAGGACGAGCACATCAGCAAACTGCAGGAGGTCCGCGCAGAAGAACCCGCCAGCGGAAGCAGTGAAATCCGACGGCTCGTCGCCGCACGGCAGGCCGCCATGCGCAAAGTAGATGAGCTTGAGAAGAAGCTGAGTAAAGCTCGCGAGGACAGCATCCGACGTCCGTTGACCGCCGTGGAGAAGGAAAACCGCGAACTCCTCGACCGGATCAGCGAACTGGAATCGAAGGCGCAGACTGAGACGGAGAGTCCGGCCCAGGCCGAAGAAATCGAGACACTTCAGTCACAGATCGAAGCTCTGCAGTCCCAGGTGGATGAAGCAAAGAAGACCGCCGAAACGATCGCCTCCATCGAGAAGGAGAACAGCGAGCTGAAGTCTCAAATCGGACTGATCGAGGCGCGCATGGCTAAGGAGAAGTCCAGGGCCGACGAGCTTGAGCAGATGGTAACGCAGTTGAAGCAGACCGATCCGGACGCGCCGACCAGCGAAGACGCTGATATCACCACTGACGAGCTCCCGGTTGAAATTGAGCCCTGATCTTCACGCGGCAGGAACAAAGACCTGACCATGAGCGAGTCCGCAGGATCTCTTGTTGAGAGGTATGGGCTTCGTTCGTACGAAGTTGATAAGCTGCGCCGCGTACGGCCCACCACCATCTGTCGCTTCTTTCAGGAAACAGCCTGGCATCATGCGGAGGCGCTTGGCTACGGCTATGAGGCCATGGCTGCCAAAGGCATATTCTGGGCCATGGCTCGGATGTGCGTGCGCATGACGCGTTATCCGCAGTGGCAGGAGGATCTCACGGTCGAAACATGGCCGAGCGCGCGCGACCGCATGTTCTGCTACCGCGACTTTCGCGTCAGGGACGCCGCCGCGATCGAGGTCGGCGTCGGAACGACGACGTGGCTTGCCCTGGATCTGGAAAGCAGAAAGCCGTGGAAGACAGATGCGTATATGAAACTTGATGTCGAAGGAGCCGCGCGCGCGCTCGATCGGAATGCCGCTAAGGTCCCCGTTCTCATGGACAGTGACATGACGGACATACGACCTGTGCGCTATTCCGACATAGACGTGAACGGACACGTCAACAACGTCATATACATCGACAGACTTCTGGACTGCTTTGCTGACGATTTTCTGGAGACAAATACGCTTTGCGAACTGGATATCAACTTCGTGGGAGAAGCAGTGGAAGGCGATGACATAGAGGCCCACCTCCAGAGCATATCCCCGTCCCTCTATCTGCATGCTTTACGTCGCCGGCAGGATGGCAGCGATCTTTGCAGGGCAACGACTTCGTGGATGGGAATCCGAAGATAGCCGGACACACTTCGCGGCCACTACCGTGACGATCACTGACTCTTTCCCAACGGCCCCGCCATTTCGTTGTCTTCCGTAAGATCGTCCCTGATGGTGCCCTTCCATTGCGGCACTTTCAGAAGGTGGCCGCACTTTGAAATCACCAGTCCTGAGATCGGGGCGGTGAGGAAGATGAAGACAATAACGAACAAGGCTCGCGCCCGGACATCCCACCCGTCAAAGAAGATCATGGCAGCTACGGCGACGCAACCAGACCCGAGGGTCGATGACTTCGTGGCCGCGTGCAGCTTGTTGTACAGGTCCGGCATGCGAATCAGGCCTATCGATGAGACCAGTGAGTAGAACGCGCCGAAGGCTATGAAGACAGCTACGAGAACATCACGCATCGCCCGCCTCCCCCTTCTGCCGATTCAATAGCACATACCGGATCAGAGCCAGTGTTCCTATGAAGGCCACCAGCGCGAGCGCTAGCGCGACGTCCAGAAACAATGCGCGCTTAGCAGCGATCGAATACATGATAATCAGGCTGACGATGTGGATGGATACAATGTCGAGCGCCATGATTCTCGTGGGGGCCGCCTTGGCAATCATCGCTTGGAACAGCGTGATGACCATGGCCAGCGTCTGCGCGCCCATCGCACAGAAGATGAACATCTGGAACCAACTCATATCGGCATAGGTCATCGCGTAATCTCCAGTATCCGACGCTCAAAGCTGTTCTTTATCTGCATCACAAACTCCGCGACATTGTCCGGGTCCAGATACATGGCATGGACATAGATGTACTTCCTGTCCGGGGATACATCCACCGTCAGCGTACCCGGAGTAAGTGTAATCATGGCCCCAAGAAGCGAGATTTCAAAATCCGTTTCAGCATCAAGGGGAACGGCCACAATACCCGGGACTATTCCACATCCCGGCGTGAGAACTTCCCAGGCTACGATGAAGTTCGATTTCACGACTTCGCAGATGAAATATATAAGAAGGAGCACGCTTTTGAAGAAACGGCGGTGATATGACGGCACCTTTGTCGCTCCGCCTGCTCCCGTGAAGAGCAGAATCATGAATCCCAGTCCGAGCCCCAGAAGCGCATTTGGAACATCAAACGTTCCGGTCAGCGCCATCCAGACTACGGCGATCAGTATATTCCAGCCAAGCATCAGGCGCCCCCTCCCAACACAGCAGTGATGTAGACGGAGCGATCAAGAATCTGCGTGGCCGCGTCATACGCGAGACTGAACATAGGCCCGCTGAAGATGCCGATGAGGACGGTGATAGTGGCGAGAATGGCGACGGATACCATCATTCCCTTTGCGCCGCCGGGCGGTTCATGACCTTCGACAGGATGGTTGCGGAGTTTCAGAAACGCCCCACCCCAGATCTTTGTCATCGAGAGCGCGGTCATCAACCCCACGAAAAGAGCGATGATCACCGCCCAGTAGGCCCCGCTGTCGACTCCGGCCTTAACTAGCAGAAACTTCGCAAAGAATCCTGATAGAGGTGGAAAGCCAGCGAGAGAGAATGCTGGAATGAAAAAGAGCATCGACAGTACCAGCTTGTTCCTAAAGAGGTAGCCGAGGCGATCCAATTTGTAGCTGCCGTGCAGGTTCTGCACGATGCCGCTGATGAAGAAGAGATTTGATTTCACGATGATGTGATGAAAGAGGTAGAAGATCGACCCGGCCAGGGCGAGTTGCGTGAACATACCGAGACCCCAGATCATGTAGCCGATCTGACTGATAATGTGGAACGAAAGAATCCGGCGGAAATCGCTCTGCGAGTAGGCTCCCAGAACGCCGGTCAACATGGTTAGACAAGCTATAACAACGATGATCTGATGGGTGAATTCCACCTCGGCCACAAAAATTAACGTGTACGAGCGAATCAGCGCATAGACACCTACCTTAGTAAGCAATCCTGCGAAAATAGCCGATGTCGCGGCCGGAGGTGTGTGATAGGCCGCCGGCAGCCAGGAGAAGACAGGGAACAGTGCCGACTTAATGCCGAAGGCGACAAAGAAGATCATGGAGATCAAGGTAACCACGCGCGGGTCAGCAGTAGCGAGCTTCACCGAAAGATCTGCCATGTTGAGCGTGCCCGCGTACCCGTAGAGGATTCCGAGGCCCGTGAGAAAGAAGATCGACGAGAGAAGATTCACAAGGAAGTACTTCATCGAGCCTTCCATCTGAAAGCGTCCGCCCCTCAGTCCGAGCAGAATAAACGAGGAAATCAGCATCACTTCGAAACTGACATACATGTTGAACAGGTCGCCGGTCAGAAACGCCCACGAGATACCCAGGATGAGCGTATGCATCAGCGGGTAGTAGAAGAAATGCTCTTCTTCCTCGCCGATGGAGAACAGGGCGTATACGACTGTCGCTGAGAAAATGATTGAAGACACAAGGACCATGATCGCGGACAGGAGATCGGCCACCAGCGTGATGCCGAACGGAGCCGACCAGTCGCCGGCTGTGTGCGCAATGATGCCATGTCCGCGGACCTGAACGAACAGAGCAATCGCGGCCGCCAGATGAAGAAGCGCTCCGCTCACGACCAGCACACGCTGTGTCCGCTTCATCTTATGACAGACAAAGCAGAGCGTCGCCGTGAAATACGGGATCAGCACAGGTGAGAACAGCAGCGCCTTCGTCATTCCGCGAACCTCACTTCGTCCACGTCATCGGTATCCGCGGTATTCCTGACCTTGATCAGGAGGGCGATCGCATAAGCCAGAAAACCGAAACTGATTACAATAGCCGTGAGGATGAGCGCCTGGGGCAGCGGATCGACCGCATTGGCCAGGTCCAGCACTTTCTCGTTCGCCCCGATGATGGGCGAATTGAATCGAGCCATACCGGCGGACGCGAAGATCATGAGGTTCACGCCCTGGCTGATAATCGATATGCCCAGCACGATCTTGAGAATGCTCCTGTTGAGCAGGAGATAGATTCCCGTCATGTAGAGCACACCGACCACGATTACGATAAGACTTTCCACTCTAGTATTCTTTCAATGTCACGATGATCGCCATCACACCGCCGACCACGCAGTGGAACACACCCAGATCGAAGAGCATGGGTGTGCCAAGGTGGATGTGTGTGTGCAGAAACTCAAAATCAATCCACATACCCGTAAGAGCTGTGCTTCCGACGAAGAGAGGCATCACGGCGGCGGAGGAAGCCATCAGAAGGCCGAATCCGAAGACGCGAACGGGATGAACCTTGAGCAGGTTCTTCATGGACCGCACGTCATAGGCAAGGCCGTAAAGAATGAGCGCGGTCGCGGCAATCAGACCGCCCGAGAAACCGCCACCAGCATCGTTGTGCCCTCTGAGCATGATGTAGAGCGAATACACAAGGAACAGCGGGACCAGGATCCGCGCGCCGAATCTAAGAATGAGCAACTCACCCATCGGCCACCTCCGCTCCCTTCTTCGTTCTTACCGAATGCGCGAGAAGGGTGACGACACCGATCGATGCAATACTGATAACCAGTATCTCTCCGAACGTATCCCAGCCCCGATAATCCACCAGGATCACGTTCACCACGTTCTTCCCGTGGGCCTTCAGGTAACTTGTTTCCGCGAAGAAGGAGGAGATCGACTCGCTGGCCTGCAGTTTGAATGAAATCCACGTCAGCACCGACATCAGCGTACCGAACGCGGCCGCCACCGTCAGATTCAACGCTCTCTGACGTTTGGTCCCGAGCGGACGAAACGGCGGCATGAAGGCCAGAACGAGAGCGAACATGACCGTAGCCAACGTCTCGACCAGCACCTGCGTCATGGCAAGGTCAGGAGCAGAGAAGTACACATAGACCACCCCGACCCCGAAACCGACCATCGTCAGCGCCACGATCGCCATCAGCTTCCTGTTTGCCAGGATGGCCAGAACGCAGCCGCCGACTATCATCAGCGCGATTCCGTATTCATGGAGATAGCTCATCTCCCACTCAAACGCCGGGATGGGGGTATGCTCACGAAGCATGGCGAACCCGATCATCAGAAGCGCGAACAAAACGGTTACCATCATGTAGTGACGCAGGTATCCGGTCTGGATGATGCGGGTCTGGAAAGATGCAACCTTGTATATGCTGCCCATGAAGAGGTCGTAGCCTTTCTCCGGACCGAATTTCGTAATGCCTTCGACTTTCTCAAACGCTGCGAAGATTCGCCGCCTCATGAAGAACAGGGCGACTCCGACCGCATAGGCCGTGAGGCTGAGGAGAAAGCTCTTCGTCACGCCGTGCCAGACGTGGAAATGCAGCTCGTGACCATGGCCATGCAGAATGTCGTTGTAGACCGGGGTAATGACCTCTTTCCCGAATCCGGCGCAGGTGATACCGAGAAACACTCCGAGTGCCGTAAGGATGCCGGGGCCGATCCACATGCTCAGCGGGGCTTCGTGCACATGGGCTCCTTCCGCATGCTTCAGGGGGCCGAAGAACGGGACGACGAACAGACGAATGGCCACGGCAAGGAACGCCGCGCCCGTAAAGACGATCGCCGGGGGGAGAATCTTCTCCACAGCGTGATTATGCAGGGCCGCTTCCAGCATCAGCTCTTTGGAGAGAAAACTGAGCGTCGGCATCATGCCGCCGAGCGATAAGACACCGAGAAAAGCGACCGTGCAGGTGATCGGCATGAGCTTGCGGAGGCCACCCATCTGCCGAAGATCGCGGGTCCCTGCCCCGTGATCGACCATACCCGTTATCAGGAAGAGCGACCCCTTGTAGAAAGCGTGGGCGACCATGAACACGAAGGCAGCAACGATGGACGCCTCGGTTCCGACGCCGATCAGCATCGTGATAGTGCCAAGGGCGCTGATCGTCGTGTACGCGAGCACCTGCTTCATGTCGTGCCGCAGGAGGCTGAAAAGGGCGCCCAGCACCATCGTTATGGCGCCGGCAGAGGTCAGAACCCGGAACCATATCTCCGTGCCGCCGAGAACAGGGGTCAGGCGGAACAGCAGGAATACACCCGCTTTGACCATCGTGGCGGAATGAATAAACGCGCTCGCGGGTGTCGGCGCCGCCATCGCATTCGGCAGCCAGAAGTGGAAGGGAAACTGTGCAGACTTGGTCAGACAGCCCACGAAGAAACAGATCACGGTCCAGAAATACAGCGGATGCTGGCGAATCACTTCGCCCCTGGCGATCAGTTCAGAAAGCTCCAGTGTACCCGCGATGTTCCCGAGCATTACGATGCCCATCAGCATGACCAATCCACCCCCCGCCGTAACCACCAGGGCCTGGAGTGCGGCTTTGACATTAGCCTCTTCCTCGTGGTTGATCCCGATAAGGAGGTAGGAGGTGATGCTGGTCAACTCCCAGAAGACGAACAGCAGAATCAGATTGTCCGATAAGACAACTCCCACCATTGAAGCCATGAAGGCAAGCATCAGTACATAGAATCGGGTCGTATAGTGGTAGTGACTGTTATACCCCCCGGAATAGATGATAATGAATGCTCCGATGAGGCAGACCAGGGAAGCGAAGGTGAGGCCGAAACTGTCCACATAAAAAGAGAAATTGATGCCGACTTCGCTGATCCAAGACACCGATGACGTCAGTTTCCCGCCGGACAGCACCCCTGGGGCGGATTTCAACAGAACAGCCAGAAATAGGGCGGGACCTATCGCCAGAATCCAGCCGGCCCTGTCTTTCAAACGTGCGACAAAAAACGGCGCGAACGCCGTCAGAACCGTGAACACTATCGTTGGAAGAAGAAAATCGGTCATTTCCCTTTAGAACTTACCCTCTCATGGCCCGTACACTATGGCCTGAGAGGTCATTTTTCAACTGAGAAAGGTACAAGGAGTTCATGGTTACACTGCAACTCCTACCCGTTCTTGCACATCGCATGCCCTTATTGCATATTACAGATCATGTCAGATGAGACTCCCAGGTTGAATCCCGAGGAATGGGTCGATGCACACGGCGATGTGCTCTTTCGCTACGCGATCACACGGCTTAACAATGCGTCCCAGGCCCAGGATGCCGTTCAGGAAACGTTTCTGTCAGCGCTGAAATCCCGGGACAAGTTCAGTGGAAAATCCTCGGAGCGCACTTGGCTCATCGGCATCCTCAAGCACAAAATCGTGGACCTGATCAGAAAGGAATCCCGCGAAAGGCCGTACGAAGACCTGGATCTTGCCAAGCAGCTTGATGAAAGCGACGAGAGATTCTTCGACAAGAAAGGGCACTGGAGGACAGGCCCAAGTGAATGGCACATTAATCCCCGGAAAAGCTTTGAACAGGCGGAGTTCTGGGATGTTCTCACGGAATGTCTGTCGCATTTGCAGGACCGCCTTCACAAGGCCTTTACCCTCCGCGAATTGGAACACCTGTCCGCCGAAGAGATATGTAAGACGCTGGGCGTCTCCGAGACTAACCTTTGGGTGATACTCTATCGTGCGCGCACTAAGCTTAAGGCCTGTCTCGAGAAAAACTGGATCCATCCTGAGGGGGAGAAAGTCTGATGCTAACCTGTAAAGAGGTATCGCATCTGGTAAGTGAATCGCTCGACAGGCAACTGCCGCTGGGTAAACGCCTCGGGATTCGGATTCATCTGCTGCTCTGCGGGATGTGTGCCACATATCAGAAGCAGATGATTCTCCTCCGGACCACGATCTGCCGACATCTCGAAGAGGAGATAGACCAGCTTGAGAAATCCGGTCCGTGCCTGTCCGACGAGGCGAAAGCAGAGATCAGAGAGAAGCTTGAACATGCGTCATCGGACACCATGACCAACGGCGCCGAAGACTGATGAGTCTCCCCTCCAACGCAGCATACTGGGACGCCATCGCCGAACGCTACCAGTCCGAAACGCGTATCTCGACAGACGCCTATCACTACGGCCCCCTGTTGCCTGGCGACGGCGAACTCCACCTGCTGCCGCAATCCGTGAACGGACTCCGGTGCCTTGAGGTCGGAAGCGGAGCAGGCCAGAACAGCATTTATCTCGCGAAACAAGGCGCCCGGTGCGTCGCACTCGATGCCTCGGAAAAACAGATTCAATTCGGCCGGGCCCTGGCCGAGACGGAGAAGGTCGAAGTCGAGTTCATTGTGGCCGACATGGACAGTATGAGCCCTCGGGAACTCGGGACCTTCGATCTGATCCATTCCACCTACGCACTGCCCTTTTCCCATGACCCGGCAGGAGTAATCCTGAATTGCGCTTCGATGCTTGGACCCGATGGCGTGTTTCTCCTCACGGTGGGTCATCCTTTGTACTCAGGCGAATGGCTCGACATCGAAGATGAGTCAGGGCTTTTTCTCAGGAGCTACTTCCGCCTGTCCGCGGACACGAGACATGCTGAAGACTCGCACAGCTGCAAATCGGAGTACTGGCCGCTCAGCACCGTAACAGAGTGGATCCGCGACGCGGGACTGTCTGTCGACCGCTTTTCCGAGCCCCGCCCCTGCCCCGTCTCCGACATGTCCGAGGACGACATCTGTGAACGTGTTCCGTATGACAGCATCGAATGGCGCGTGCTTTATGAAGTACTTAGAGAGATTCCTATCGTGGCCGTTTTCAAGTGTGTGAGACGAGTATAGGACCGCGTCAGTAGCTCATCGTCATTGCGCGCGCCTTGTCGGGTACACGAAGGAACCGCCGAACGCGCACTTCGTTGAGACGCAGATCCTCCAGATTACTTCTCACTTCAAACCACCGCGGAGAATCCTCGATTGCTTTCTGTATGGCTTCCAGGCTCCCCGGATAGAGCGATGAAGCACGGGGCAGCCAGACGAGATACAGGTTTTCCTTGTCCGTGGTTCTCAGCAACTCAACTAGAGTGTCTATGTCCTCCTGATTCCGATACGGCTGAATCAATCTGGAAGTATCGCCGCCGCTGAAGCATATGGCCTGTGACCCGACGCCCCAAGTGCCCGATACGAAAAGCGTGTCTTCCCCGGACGCCGCCATTCTTTGTCCGAGGCGTGTAAACTCGGGGTCGAAACGCCATGAGTGCCCCCCCCTTATCAAGGCCTGTTCGGTGATCACGAGAGAGCCAATCCGTAATCCCGCGAGTACAAGTACCGCAAGGACAAGCAATTTTACCGCGACAGGATGAGTCTGGAATCTGCGCACCCGGGGAAGCAGCAACGCGAGACCAAGATATTGAAAAGGCGTCCCCACGATCCAATGATGAACAAACGTGCGCTTGGGAATGAGGAACAACGCGAGGCCGATGCAGAAGAAGGACAGAAACAACGCGCCTGCAGATCTCACCCCTTTGCGCCAGAGCATCAGAGCGACCATCCCGCAGATCACCCATATCAATGCCTCCACAGCACCGACGGCCAGCCCCGGATCCATCCCTACAATCCACTCCCTTGTCAATCCGCCCCAACCGTCTGACAGGTATCCGTAGGAGAAACGCATGACACCCTTGGAGACCGTGCCGAAATGCCGGCTCTGATGTGTCACCTCACTCAGCGAAATAAGATTTCCGCTGCGCACGTACGAAAGGACGTTGACTGCGACCAGAGGCATGAAACCGAAGATTGCTCCGGCACCCGACCAGCATATCCTCGTCAGGCGGCCGATCTGTTTAGGCATCACCAACGCAATGATCAGGGGAATGATAAGCACAAACGAACTCAGCTTCTCGAATACTGCGATGCCGATGAGCGCGCCCATAAGAAAGTACAATGATCGGGCCGGCCGATCCGACCGTTCCTGAAGAAGCCAGAGAGCGAGAAAGACCAGGCGGAAGGAAAGAGAAAGAGCCGATGGACCCCAGTCATGTCTCACGGCGAGAATCATCGTCGCATCGGTGAGCACGAAAAACAGGAATATCGCCAGTTCTTCACCGGTCAGCCGCCGCCCGGCAACGAGACAGAACAGGAAGAGACCTGCGGCCGCAAGCAGAATGCCGAGAAGACGCCAGCTCAAGGGATCGAATCCTCGACCCGTCAGAGCCATCCATCCGCGGTAAATGTGCGATTTGATCACCCCGATGTATGACGTGTTCAAGAGAGGAATATCCATTGCCTTCAGCACTACAAATGTATCGGGGGACTCCTGAACGCCGGAAAAGGACGCGGGTACCTGATGAGCCTCATCATAGTAGAGACCGTATGTCCCGAGATGAGGAAGACAGAAGAGCCACAGAAGAACCGCGCCGATCGTTCCGACAGCGACGTTCATATATGACCCTTTTGGTCCTGATTCAGACATGACACACAACGGCTCCCTGTTTAGCATGTGGACGGAGTCTAGTGGAAACCTTCCAGACTGAACAGTCCGCATGAGCCCGGAATCCGAGCCCATACTGAGTAGAGTACGGCGCGATCTGCGAGAGAACGTCCTCACGTTCTGGACGCGGGACTCGTGGGATGAAGAGCATGGAGGATTTCTCAGCTACCTTCAGGAGCGTGGTCAAAGATCCCCTATCACCGACAAGTATATCCGCATCCAGACACGCATGATCTGGACCTTATCGGCAGCTCATCGGCACGGGATAGAGGATTGCGGCTATCTCGAGTTGGCCGGAAAGGGATTCCGCTATCTCATCGACAGGATGTGGGACAATCAATACGAAGGATTCTACGGAGCACTGCGGCAAAACGGCACGCCTTTCCTGACATGGAAATGGGTTTACGCTCAATCGTTTGCTATATATGCGCTGAGCGAGTACTTCCTTGCTTCCGGCAACGAGGAAGCCCTCTTCTGGGCGCGGCGGACATTCGACCTCATCAAGAGAAAAGCACTCTGTGCAAACGGGGGTTGGAGAGAGTTCTTCACACGCGAATGGAAGGCCCGTCTGCGTTGGAAGAACCAGTATACAACCGATAATCATCTCCATCTGCTCGAATCGTTTACGATCCTGCAGCAGGCAACGGCCGATCCTGAGCATGTTGACGCAGTCTCTTCCATTATTGACCTGCTCAGAACAAAGATCATTCAGAACGGCACACTCGCGGTGGAGAAATACACTCTCGATTGGCATCCGAAGAGGGGTATCGATTTGCAGGTCACGACGTCGTACGGCCATGACGGCGAGCTGGCGTGGCTTCTGGCATTCGCCTGCAGAATGATCGGTATGCCGGCCTCAAACTATATTGAGCAGGTCCAGCAGCTCGTCGACTACGTCTTGGAGCACGGGTTCGACCACGAGCGCGGCGGCATTGCTTTCTATGGCGCGCCGGGAAAACATGTCCTGGAGTCATGGCGCTTGAGGAAGCGCAGGAACCTCCGCGGATGGTGGCAGCAGGCCGAGATGCTGACGGCCCTTATCCTTGTCTATGAACTCACACATGACCCGAACTATCTTTCCGCATTCAGCCGGCAATTCGACTGGGTTTGGAACAGGCAGATCGATCACGAAGGCGGAGAGTGGCACGGATGGGTTACATGGCCGGACGGCTTTCCCCTCAACTACCCCAAGGGGGGGAACGACCATAAATGCTGTTATCACAACGGACGGGCTCTGATGATGTGCGAGAAGGCGCTGGAGAGACTCGGGCTTGAGGAGTGGACGGGAACCGGATACTAGCCGTTTGCGCTACGGCCGCCTCCCGCACACCGTATAACATCCTCGTGCAGAAGGAGAGCTATTGGTGTACCGCATCATCCCATCGGTGCCGGGACGATCCACCCAATCGATGACGCTTCTCCAGACCCCCGTGGCGCTTTCGGCCGCGCGAACGGTGTAAAGCGCGCTGGCGCACCCCTCCCATTCGACTTGAATAGATCCCGATGAAGCATCCGTTGCAACGGAGTCGACCGCGAAGTAGTCATTCTCATCGGTCGGGTCTGTCCCGAGCGCCACTTCGTCACCGTCGTTCTGCCTATCGCCATCCGTGTCCGTCTTCAGGGGATCAGAATGATGCGTGTAGGCTTCGTCCGCATCTGACAGACCGTCGTCATCGGCGTCAACACTCGCGTGCGCAAATTCGTAACACCCTATGTCGTACAACGACGACCCGTTATTATCGCCGTCCAGAGGACGAGATACCCGATCAAGATCATTTGCGGGAGCGGACGTTGCCGACCCGGCGTCGATACACGGGGATATCCCGCTGAGCCGATAGTCTCCCGCGTCAGCATCTGCAAAAAGAGGCGGCGCAGAAGTATTGCCGGGTCCACTTGGAAGAGGTGTCGTACAGGTGTACGCCATATCCACCCCCAGCGTCCCGCCCAACCAGTTATTGAAGGCAGTGGAGAAGTTGTCATAGATAATCGAGTTTCGCACCAGAATGTTGACTCCGTTTCCGTAGATTCCGCCCGCCCCGCTCGTGATTTCAGTCCCGTAGTTACTAACGACAGTACAGTTCTGTACCAGCGAGTCATGCAACGCATACACGCCTCCGCCAAGTGAGTCTGCCTCGTTTCTCCTGACCAGACAGTCTAGTATGGTCGCATTCAGGAGATAGACCCCTCCGCCATCCTCACCGTGGTTCTCCTCCAGTATGCACGAATCCACGACTCCTCCATCATCGGCCGCGACTCCCGCACCGAAATCAGCACTCGAACATCGCGTCACAAGACTGCCTTTCAATACGCCCGCACCATCGAGATATACGCCTCCACCGTCCGCGCTCGTGACCTTGCAGTTCGTCACGATACAGTCGCGCATCGTTCCCGCATCCATGTAGGCACCGCCCCCGTCAACCCCTGGGGCAGGCCAGCCGCGGATGAGCGTCACGCCTTCGAGTACGGCGCCGACATGCCTAATCCGGACGCACTGACTCGCGAAGTTCCCGTCAATGAGTGTGTTGCCGGCTCCGGCCCGACCCATGACGGTAACAGCGCGGTCGACATCGATCGGGGAAGAGACGAGGAAAGCCCCGTTTGAAATCAGGACAACCGAGCCGGTTACGCCGGCATCGATAGCCTGCTGAATTCCCGTCGCGGCCACAGCCCACGACTCATATGGCCAGACGTTTCCCCCTCCATGAGCGACGTGCGAAGTCTCTGCCCCGATGTGCAGCAGGTTCGTTTTCACTGTCTCCGCCTGATCGCCTGAAGCGTTCGTGACGGCAAGGGACACCGTGTAGACCCCGTAAGAGGAATATGAGTGAGCTATCATACCGGTGGCACTGACCGCATCTACGCATCCATTGTCGTCAAAGTCCCACAGGTAGCCTGTCCCGAACGTGTTTGTTCCTTCTAGCGCAATGTAAAACGTCACTGACAACGGCCTGAACCCCTCCGTTGTACTCGGGTCAAAATCCGCGTACAGAAGCTGTTTCTCGTAGCACCCCATATCGACACGTGCGGAATTGATTCGCGGATGATCCGCAATGTCTTTCCTCGAAGTCATCCACCCCTGGTTCGTGCCCGTGTTTATGCAGGGGGAATTCGTTCTCAACCGATAATCGCCTGAACCCATGTCGCGCAGCAGAGGCGGAGTCGTGACAATCCCCACACTGCTGAAAGGCGCCGGAGTCATACAGGAGTAGATGTACTCGCCGCTTCCGAGATAGTGGTCGGGAGCATTCGGAGCGTCGTTGTGATAGATGATCGAGTTCTTGATGATCCCACCGGGATTGTAGAGCATCACGCCCCCGCCCCAACTCCCTGATGAATTCGTGACCACCGTACAGTTTTCAACAAGACCTGTACTCCACGAGAAGACGCCCCCGCCAAACGACGAGGCATAGTTGTGGATCATCAGGCAGTTGCGGACATGTCCAATGCCATCCATGAACACGCCGCCCCCGTATGTCGCCGTGTTACTGACAATGACACAGTCGCTCAACAGACCCCCGGGCTGTTCAAAACCTACGCCGCCGCCCGCGAAGCCGCTGCCGTCCTTGATGGTGAAGCCGGTGACTATTGCGTCAGCATGCCTGATCAGCCAGCATCTCACTGCTTCGTTTCCGTCTATAACCGTCACTGCCGGTCCATTTGTTGAAACGACGCTTATGGCCTTCTCGACGACTATGTCGCTGCTGAGTACATACATCCCGTTACTGACCCAGACCGTCTCACCGGGCCCCGCGCTGTCAACTGCCGTCTGAATGTTGTGGGCAGCCTCCTGCCAGGTATCGTAGCCGCCCGTATTCCCGCCTCCCGGCGCAACATATCGATCGGCTCGTGACGCCGGGACGAGAATGAACACGAGCCAAGCAATAGACAGAATACAAACAGGAACTCTCCCCTTCAATGCCCTGACTTCCCCAATCTGCACTGAATTCCTCTCCTCAACGATCAGTTTAGCGCTCCTAATCGCCTCTGAAAAAGGTTTTTTTGTAATAAGTCTGGCATAAGCATCTCGCGAGTTTATCATGCACCGGAACGGGGAGTCGCCCCTTGAACCGGGGCTTAGTAATAAGGATTTGTGATGGCAAAGTATTTGTTTGTAACAGGCGGAGTGGTTTCATCATTGGGTAAAGGCATCACGGCGGCCTCTATCGGGCAACTCATGATCAGCCGCGGCCTCAATATCCGCATGCAGAAGATGGATCCGTATCTCAACGTGGACCCGGGGACTATGAGCCCCTATCAGCACGGTGAAGTCTATGTCACGGACGATGGCGCCGAGACCGATTTGGACCTGGGTCACTATGAACGCTTCACGGGGCAGCCGACCTCGCAGAAGAGCAACTACACGGCCGGACGCATTTACTGGGACGTACTGAGAAAAGAGCGGCGCGGGGACTACCTTGGCGGCACGATCCAGATGATTCCTCACATCACGGACGCATTGAAAGAGGCCATCAGGTCCATTGATGAGGCCGGCGTCGATATCATCATTTGCGAGATCGGCGGCACGGTCGGCGATATCGAAGGCCTGACGTTCCTGGAGGCCATCCGGCAAATAGGGTTGGAGGAAGGTCCCGACAATGTGATGTACATCCACCTGACCTATGTTCCCTATATCAAGGCGGCTGGGGAAGTGAAGACCAAACCAACCCAGCAGAGCGTAGCAAAGCTGCGCGAAATCGGCATCCTGCCGCATGCTCTGATCTGCCGCAGTGAAGTCGCACTTACAGACGACGTCCGCAGGAAACTTTCTCTTTTCTGTAATGTCCCCCTGCATGCGGTAATCGAGGAACGTGACGTCGAGCACTCGATCTATGAGGTCCCGCTGGTTCTATCCGAGCAGGGACTCGACGACCTGATCATGGTACACTTCCGTCTTGCCCGGCCGCCGGCTAAGCTTAATAAGTGGCGCAAAATGGTCAGCGATATCGTCCATCCGAAAGGCACGGTGCGGATCGGGGTTGTCGGGAAGTACTCAGAACTTCAGGATGCCTACAAATCCATCTTCGAGGCTATCGAGCACGGTGGTATGGCCCACAAATACAGCGTCGAAATCATCAAGATCGCTGCGGAAGACGTGGAAGACGGCAAGCGGATTGACGAGGTGTTGTCCGTCGACGGCATCCTGGTTCCCGGAGGTTTCGGGGAGCGCGGGATTGAGGGTAAAATCAAGGCCGCGCAAATCGCCAGGGAGAACAGGATACCGTATCTGGGCATATGTCTTGGCATGCAGTGCGCCGTCATTGAATTCGCCCGCAATGTGTGCGGACTGAAGGGCGCGGACAGCTCTGAGCGGGACAAAGACACTCCCCACCCGGTCATCTGCCTGATGGAAGAACAGGAAACCGTAATCGATCTGGGCGGCACAATGAGACTCGGAGCATGGCCCTGCAAACTGAAGAAGGGCACACGCGCCGCGGAAGCATACAAGACCGGAGACATCTCCGAACGGCATCGCCACCGCTATGAAGTGAACAACAGCTACCGTGAACAGATGGAAGCCAAAGGTCTGGTCTTCTCCGGTCTTTCGCCTGACGGCCATCTGGTTGAGATGATCGAGATCATCGATCACCCCTGGTACGTCGCGTCGCAGTTTCATCCGGAACTTAAATCACAGCCGATCAATCCGCACCCTCTGTTCAAAGATTTTATCGGCGCCGCGATCGCCCGGACAGCAGTGAAGCAATCGTGATAAACCTGATGGCAGGAGGAGAATCATGCATGTCACACTTGTTCATGTGTCCGTGAAACCCGGCTGTGTTGATGCCTTCATTGAGGCCACCCGTCTGAATCATGAAGCTTCGATCATGGAGCCGGGTAATCAACGTTTTGATGTTCTCCAGAAACCTGACGATGCTGCAGCATTCCTCATTTACGAGGCCTATGCGTCTGAAAACAACGCCAAGGCTCACAAAAAGACTGATCACTATCTTCTGTGGCGGGAGACCGTGGCTGACATGATGGCAAAACCACGGGAAGGCGAACCATTCACAGGTCTTTACCCCGAGCGCTGATGGCCTGCCGCTCGTTCCAGATCTCCCGGTTGCCCAGACTCATTTTCGGAGAAGGGGAACTGTCGCGGCTTCCCGATGAAATCCTTGCCTTTGGCCATCGTACTCTAATCGTCACGGGCGGAACTTCTTTCTTAAAATCCGGACGTTGGGACGAGCTGGAAGAGGCGTTTGATACGAGGGGCATCTCTTTCGAACAGATTTCCGTACCCGATGAACCATCACCTGACGTTGTCGATGATGCCGTATCCCGGTTTCGCGGACACGGCATCGATTGCGTCGTCGGAATCGGCGGAGGGAGCCCACTCGATGCCGCCAAGGCCATCGCAGGACTGCTTATTTCCGGCAACTCCGTCATCGATCACCTTGAGGGCGCAGGCAAAGGACTGCCCTACTCCGGGCCTTCGACTCCATTCATAGCTGTTCCCACGACCGCCGG
>JAHIZV010000110.1 GCA_018814445.1 Verrucomicrobiota bacterium
CGCCTTCTTCCCTATCCAATCGAGCGTCGGCATGTTTGCAACACTTCAGATATTTTTAGCCTTTTTGCGCAGAAATATCGAGTTGTTTGTGCCGTGCGTTGAAAAGCGCAAGAATCGGAGCAATTGGGTGAGAATCCGCCTGCCGCGAGCGTGTTCATGTACTGGACAGCACTTCGCCTTCGAGATGTGCTTGAGAGACTGAAGAAAGTCGCGCAAGAGTAACCATGCCCGGAAGCAAGCTTGCCCTTCTGACCTGCCTGCGCCGATTACTCTGTCCGCTCCACCGCAAAATGAGTGTTCAGGAGGCTTGTTTCTCCCGAGAGCACCATCGTAGTTCTGTCGAACGGAAACGAATCCACGTACTCGGTGTTCTCGAGAGGTTCGTGCTTAAAGATCAAAGCTGCCTCAGCTCTGTCTCGCATCGTCGCATCAACTCCGCCAAACGAGAAGCACAACTCATTGCCGGCGCTTACATGTGAGAGCCAGTCGTCGTACTTTTCGTGCTTGGCGATGCGACCGCAGACGTCGTCTGCCTCGCCAATGTAGATGAGCTTGAGCAGGTTAACGGTCTTGTCGGCCGCGTTGTGCCTGCACTCATAAACACAGTACACGCCGGATGCGGCCGGTATTCCCCCCTTGCTATTGTCGCGCCAGTACCCGTCGAATGTGATGTTGATTGTTCGCTCTGCCATGGTCATCCTCGCGTTCTTCCTGTTGTTGAACAAGCTCTTTGGGATTACCGCGTCGACCCGCCGATGCAGTACGCGCAGTTGTCGTAGCCAAGCCGCTTGGCCTCGGCCAATGTGTCGGGGGCAAACCGCACTGCATGGCCAGCTCTCAGAATCTCGCTGATCTGGCACTGTGGTTTCTCGCAGTGGAGGTCGTGAACCTCCATCTTCGTCGGACTGCTGTTTCCCAGATACTGGAACCCATACTTGGTCGTTGTCGGATATGCGGGCATGTTCTTTCTCCTTTCAGTGCTTTCTATCCCTTGGCGGGCATGGATCCGGGCCGTAACTGTCCTTGTCCCGAATCTTGCCGTCGCAGCCGTGAATCACCACCTCGCTCTCTTGGTGTTTGGCGATCCGGGTTGCGGCCCTGATCGCGGCCCCTTGGGTAACGTGGCGCGAGGTGTCGCGCTTGTTGCCCTCGCCAAGAACGGCCCAGCCGTCGCTTCTTTTTACCACATGTTGACTCGCGTCCATGATCACCTCTTGGGTTTGAATGACGGAACCATTCCGCCCTCACTGATATTATACGGATCAGATTAGCTTTTCTGGCATTCGTCACGGATTTATGCTTTTCATCCGTATCAATCAACGGGAGCGGGTCATGGGCGATGAGGTGATTGAACAGCTTCAGAAGGCAGACTGGCTGCGCATCGGTGCTTCGCTATTGAAATTTGTGCTGATGCGTGGGGGGCGCGGCCCATACCCCGGTGGGCACACGCCACAGGATGTTGTCTGCATGGCGATTTCCGATGTTTGCACTGGGAATCGCCCTTGGGATCCGAAGAAACACAGCCTGAAATCACACTTGGAATGGACCGTACGAAGCATCTTGAGCAAGAAAGGGCTCTTTGGGCTCAAAGAGGCGTCGTTGATGACATTTACGGACGACAACGCGACGCTGGATGTTGAAGACGACCGAGAACTCCCGGCGTTCTGCAATGCGGACAGGGAAATGGCTCTGAAGTCATTGGGCGAGGAAATCCGCGGGGACAGGGAACTCGAGGACTTGGTCGAGGCTATAAAGATGGACTGCTGGAAAAACGAGGAAATCGGCGAGTTAACAGGGATCAAGCCGGAGCGCGTCTCTGAACTCAAACGGAAGCTCTGGCGACATATTGTGAAGGTTTCGGAGAAGCTTATCAAAAACGCCCCAAAGGAGGCGGAGGCACCATGACACAGAACAGTCAGGCCCAGTCGTGGGAGCGCATCATGCGGTTTCTTGCCGACGACGACGATCTGTCCACCGAACAGATTCATGCCGACCTGAAGGACCTGGGGGTGGACGTAAATGCTTTTCAGGATCGAGTCCAGGAAAGCGTTCGCAAGGGAATTCAGGCGCAGTGGCGCGAGAGGGCTGTACAGGAGAAACAGTCTGCCTTGGAAAAGAAGGTCGGGATCACGGATCTCGCATCATGGCCGATACTGAAAGTGCGCGAGTGGCTTGATCAAGCGGCGCAGGGAATGTTTGGGCCACAAGCGCGGGAATTGGTGGCAGCCTGGCATCGTAAGAAGGAAGCGGCCAAGATGACTGATGAAGAATTGCGGTCTTTGGTGATGGATATCCAGTCAAGCTTGGAGGACGGGAAGAAATCGAATGATTCCTAAGACTCTCCAAGAAGCAATCTGCCGGAAAGAAGCCAATATACTCCTCAATGAATTTCTGGTTGGCGCTCCAGATGAGATCGACCTGGAGACAATCGCGTGGAAAACCGGCCGCCTTCGGGTGAAGTCTGGCGAACTGGATACTGCTGAAGGACGACTTGTTGCCACCGATCACGAGGGCGTGATCCGCGTAAAAGCCACGATCTCAAACAAAGGCCGGCGACGGTTCACCGTCGCGCACGAGATTGGTCATTATCGACTCCATAAGGCCCGCTCAGTCTGCGACACGCTCAAGAATTTAAGAACTTGGAAG
>JAHIZV010000111.1 GCA_018814445.1 Verrucomicrobiota bacterium
GAATCGGGAGATTCGCCGCCTGCACGGCGTAGCCCGCGCCCCGCCGCATGTCCCACGCCAGATGAACAAGAGCGTAGTCTTCTCCCTTTACCACCTGCGTGAGGTTCGATGGCGCCGCAAGATCGCTCTGAACCCATGTGACATTCGCTTGCCGGTTCGACGGGGCCTTGAGCAAGTCAATAGCCACCACCTTGTCGCCCCGGTCCGCAAACGCGCGGACCACACGCGTTCCCACGTACCCCTGAGCCCCTGTGACAACAAACAGCATCGACTAGATAATCCAGGGAGCCTTCCCGCTCTCGTAAATCTTCTCCAGGTCTTCCCGGTCGCGCATAGTGTCCATACACTTCCAGAAACCTTCATGCAGATACGCCTGCATCTGCCCGTCTTTGGCAAGTCTTGTCAACGGCTCGGATTCCAGGCTCTCGTTCTCCGTGGAGGACAGACGCCCAAGGAACTCCTTGTTGAATACGAAGAAACCTCCGTTGATGTAATCGTGATGAAGCTTCACCTTCTCCTGGAAAGACTGCACCTGTCCGTCCGCGCCGATATCCAATCGACCGAACCGGGATGGAGGGTGAACGGCCGCCACCGTTCCTGTCTTGCCGTGCTCCAAGTGATAACGGAGCTCTTCGTCAATCGGGATATCGCTCAGACCATCGCCGTACGTCAGGCAGAACACAGGCGCGTCGATGTGCCCGCCGACATGGTGAAGCCGTGTGCCGGTGAGACTGTGTTCACCGGTTTCGATCAGTGACACGTCCCAGTCTGAGACGGTCTCCTGATGGTACTCGTAGTCGCCGCTCCTGCTATGCACAACGAGGCTGGACGTGTGTTTCAGCAGATCCAGGAAGTAGTCCTTGATCACATATCCCTTGTAGCCCAGACAGATAATGAACTTCCTGAATCCGTACGAACTGTAGTGGTTCATGATATGGAGAATGATGGGTTTTCCGCCGATGGAGACCATCGGTTTGGGAATCACCTGTGTCTCCTCCATGAGGCGGGTACCCCGCCCCCCTGCAAGGATCACGACCGGAACGTCTGCCGGAGTAACAGTCTGCTTAGTCATCTCGCACATCTCCCCTGCGGTCTATTCCGCCCACCGAATACCGGCGGATTTCGCTTTCTCTGTATATCCTTCAATTTCGCGGCTCAGCACATCGCCGGCCCGGTCAATACTCCCCACGCTCTCGCGCAGTTCACGATAGCCCCGGACCGTGTGCTCCACGGATTCCTCGAAACTCCACACCGGCTCCCAGCCCAGTGCCGCAGAAGCTTTTTCGATGCTCAGCGTGAGCAGCGTCGCTTCGTGCGGCGCATTCTTCTCCTCCAGGTTCTTCCATTTCCCTTCGCCCCACGCCGCCAGAACCGCGGTCACGAGTTCCTCCACGTTTCTGCATGATTCGGGTCTCGGCCCGAAGTTCCAGCCTTCAGCATAGCCGGAACCGTCATCGCCCATCAGCCTCCTGCCTACTTCAAGATATCCCGCCAGAGGCTCCAACACATGCTGCCAGGGCCGAACCGCATGCGGGTTGCGAACGGGTATGGCTTCGCCGTTGAAAAGGGATCTCATGGCATCGGGAATGATTCGGTCCACCGCCCAGTCCCCGGGACCGATCACGTTGCCCGCACGGGCACTGGCTACACGCACAGGAGAATCATGCCCACTGAAAAACGAGCGCCGAAATGCGGAAACGATGAGTTCGGCACAGCCCTTGGAAGCGCTGTACACATCATGACCCCCCATTGGATCAGTCTCCCGATAGCTGTATGACATTTCCCGGTTCTCGTAGCACTTGTCGCTGGTTACGACTACAACGGCGCAGGTCAGCCCACTCCGGTTGACGGCATCCAGCAGGCGGGCCGTTCCGAGAACGTTCGTGTCCACCGTGCCGACCGGATCGACATAGGACTCCCGGACAATCGGCTGTGCAGCGAGGTGAAAAACAGCGCGCGGCCGATGCTCCGCGAGAATGGAATCAAAAACCCCTTCGTCCCGGATATCTGCGTCCGTATGGATTATGCTCTCGGAAAGACCGGCCAGCAGATACGGCCCCTCGGGTTGCTCCGGAGGAAGGGCAAGGCCCCGGACCTCGGCGCCGAGCCTGCGAAGCCACCATGCCAGCCAGGATCCCTTGAATCCTGTATCTCCCGTCAACAACACAGGCAGTCCGTCATACACGTTGTCAAACGCCATCGAGCTTTCTCCGTCTGAATCGGCCGAACTTTACCACAACCTTGGCCCCGCACTCACCCCTCAAGCAGCGATAAAGTGAATCGCCGTTTGCCGGATGAAAGCGCGGGAATTCGATCAACATATTCAATAGTCACTTCCGCGTCCTGCCCGACTGCGTGGGCGATGGCCTCCCGCCATTCCGCCTCGTACTGTCCGGCCCTGCCTCTATCCCCCACGAGCAGAAGTCGGTATCGATTGATTTCTTCCTGCACGAACTGGAATTCCTCCACCCCTGAGACTCCGTAGAAGATATGCGTGAAATACTCGCCATGCACGAGAGAACCGCTTGCCGTGCGGATGGTATCCGACATACGCCCGACTACTCGTTGGAATCGCCGCGTCGTCCTCCCGCAAGAGCAGACGTCATCGCGCAAGAAACAGGCCATGTCCCCGGTGTCATAGCGGATGAAAGGCATCGCGAAGTTGCGTAGATACGTCACGATCAGCCTGCCGGGCACATTAAGAGGATCGGCGCTCTCAATCTCAACGACCGCATCGCCCTCATTGAGATGCAACCCCTCATGGGCCTCGCATTCCGCGGCAAGCGGACCGAACTCGCGACTTCCGTACCGGTCAAAAACCCGGACGGGGAAAACGCGTTCAATGCAGGTTCGCATTTCAGCCGTGAGCACCTCGGCGGACGTGATGATGCCCTTGAGGGGATAGTCGGGTATGATGCCCCGCGATTCAAGGTGGCGCGCAAAGGTGAATGCCGATCCGGCATAGGCGATCATGATGTGCGGACGAAAGCTCTTCATCTGCCGATGAAACCCGTCCATACGCTCAGGCCCCATATCAAATGCGTTACACCAGCGAACGTTGTCCACCCAAGCCCGCAGCTTCGAACGTACTGTCTGAGAAACATCCTTCACATCACGGTCCGCGCCCCAGAGCATCGCGACGCGATCACCATATGTCCAACCCGCCAGCCCATTCGCCCAGTAGTGTGACGCATCGCCCGCGATTCTGCGCTCCCGGTCCACTTTGAAGTTCAACGGGATTCCGCTGGAACCGCCGGTCGAGTTGGAGAACTTCTCCATCGGATACGTCGCAACGAACCCGGCAGGGTCTTTCTGGATAGACTTCTTGTCCATTACGGGGAGTCTCGCAAGCACCTCGTAGGCGTTCTCCGGCGTGATGGAGCCATCCGCGCCGAGTAACCGGGAGAAGACTGGAACGTGGTCGCGGGCATGACAAAGAAGGCGCGCGAGATCGACCTGCTGATCATGTCGCCTCTGCGCCTCGGACACGACATCTGAACGCCTGTGCATCTCCGCGTCGCGCAGAACCTGGAGCCGGTGCCCCCCGGATCTGTCGAGAAGCAGGCGGGAGAGCATTGCTGAAATATGACTGTTCATTGGAATCAGTTGGGACGTGCAAGAAGCTTGAGACTGCGAATCCACAGGGCGGCTTCACCGCCCTGCCGGTGAATCTCAAGTGTTGATGGCCATCCGCCGTCAAATTCAAACAGAAAAGTCTCCGACACCGAATCGATGTGAACGGATCGGCGCAGGATTTCCACCCCTGCCGAGTCGCGCAGGACGATTGTCCAGTCCGTGCCGACACTGGATTTGATATCAAGCAGAAGAATTCCGCTGTCCATTCCCTCTGCGTCCGGGAGATCCTCTCGGACAATCAAGACATCGCGCGCGCAATCAAACCGGAGACGACGTCCATCGAGCTTCATCCGGCGAACCCCCCTCACGGCCTTCCACGCCACAGGCGGCGGATCGAACCCTTCGAAAAAACATTCATCAACAGGGGCTTGCGGAAGACGAACGTTAACTGGCGACTCGAGCAACCCTATAGGCGCCGCATTTGTCGTCACACCGACTTCCTGCAGAACCGCCGGGTCCCCGCCCGGAATGCGAGCCCTGGCCCCTTTTTCTTCTGACAGACCCACAACAACCCGGGCAAGCACGCGATCGCGCGCCGCAGCGAGATCGTCCGCGTCGGTCACTGCACAGCTATGCAGTTGAAACTGCGAGCCCGACTCCATCAGTATGTCCTGACTGTTATCCACGATAATGCAGTTGTATGCCCGGCCTTTTCCTCCCCGTCCGTAACGCCAGTTCTTCATGTAGCCGTGAATTCCCGTCTCGCAGTTGCGAATCACGTTATTGAAGAGCACGGGCTCCGATTCGTCCTTTGTCTCGATTCCGACGGCACAGGAGTCGAAGAGGTTGTTGACGATGACCGGCCTGCTGTCGTTGCCGATGGATACCCCTTTATCACCCGCCTTGCGCACCTCATTGTTGACGATGAGCGGAGAACAGGTCATGAGATCGATGGCGTCATTTCCCGTGTCGACAAAGACACAGCCGTCGATGGCGCCGCTGGAGTAGTCATAGTCTATCGCGTCGCTGCGCGCGTTTGTGAACGCACAATCCCGCACAGTTACATGAGAATAGGCGGATCTGAGCATATCATCACCCCTGAAGTTGCGGCCGAAAGTGCATTCCTTCACGACCACGTTGCTCACTCCGAATATGGAGAGAGAACCGGTATAGAGAACATTTTCGACGTCGGCCCGACTACCGCCCTCAATGTGAACATGTTCGATCCGGCTGCCGTCAGCTCCATGCCCCTGCAGGGCGACAACGCCGAAAGGCAGGGCGGGATCCGCGGGGACGAATGCAATCGGAGCACCGGCCTCCCCGTGCCAGTCAACGCGGCAACGTGCAACCAGAGAGACGCCTTCACTCATCTCAATCTTTGTTCCAGGCTCGATGCTCAACTCATCGCGAGGTCCAAGCACGAGATTCTGATCGAGCCTCACCACGCCTCCTGTGAATGCAATGGTCTGCGGTGGACGCTCCTTGAGCTTCCACGGATGAATAGAACTCACGGCGCGATACACATCGGAAGCATCCACCTTTTCGACCGTCGCGGACCTGCCCGACAGCACCGATGAAAGAATAAGTTCGATATCCTCAGTGTCGGCAACGCCTCTGACAATGAACGGATAGAACAGGGACTCAGACCGGATTCCCGAACCGATGGCGCGGGGCTCACCGTGGAAGCGGAAACCGGGAACAAGATCCAGCGGCTCACTCAGCACGAGCGAGAAGCCGGCCACTCCGTCTGAATCAGCCAGATTAAGTGGAATGTCGTCGTCCTCGTCCAGCTTCCCATTGAAGTTCATATCCTGCCACACGCCGGCCTTTTTCCCCGCCCCTTTCACTCTGAATCCTTCCAACCTCCCCGCTATGTGACCTGCCGCCTCAATGATCACGAGAGATCCTTCGTCTGTCTTTTGCACGGAGAACTTGAACCGGGCGTCCTCAACGACCTTCTCGTACTCCGCCAGATTCTTCGCGAGAATCTCCGCGTTGCCGTCGCGGTCATTGAACTTGCGTCGCGTCAGAAACAGAGCTTCCTGATACTTCTCTTCGACAGCTTTCACGCGGGCCACGACCTCACTCAGCCCTCCGCCTTCACCAAGCCGGGCATCTACGGCCGCGAACACTTTCTGCATAAGGGCGGGATTGCTTAGTAGACGAACGTAGTCATATGCCAACTTGTAGGAAGCGGTGAAGACTGGACGCTGATCAGACCAATCCAGTTCCAGAGGCTGAAGCGACGTATCCCAGAAGATGGGATGCAATTTACCGTTGATAGGGTCATAGTGAAATCGCTGGTTATGCCAGTTGTCCACATGGAACTCGTTCGATACAAGCAGCGCGGCAAGGAACCTGGCCATTTCATCGAGATCAAAGAACGATTCGATCTCGCTGATCTCCGTCGCCGGATCGGCCAGCGCCCGCGTCAACTGCATCAGCACGTCGCGGCCCTTATCGGCTGCCGCTCCTTCCACTTCCCACACGTACGGATTACGAAACAGCCATCGTTCCAGGCCGGGGAAATCATTCTTGAGGAAAGGATGGTTTTCACCTGAAAGCAACGCGCCCGGCATGGCTCTGCGGCGAATCATCAACACGTCGTCAATACGCTCAACCAAGTGAAGGGGCGCATAATACTTACCGTTGAGGAAGATGTTCACCACGCGCGAATCGGGAGTATGCACGTCAAACGCTTCGGCTATTCGATAGGCCGCATGCTGAGGCACGATCTGCTTGACCGAAATGAGTACGTCCCGCCGGTTCCTGAACATGGCGGTCTTCGGGGTCCGCAGATGAAATGACCTGGGATCGCCCAGCCAGTGGATCGGCACGGAACCGCGGAGAGACATGCGGGCCCGCTGACCGTTGAGCAGAACGTCGACCCATTGATCTCCCGAATCCGGCAGATCCCTGTACAGCTGTTCCAGTTCGTTGGCCGACACATCGATGAATATGTTCTCCACGTTGTTCCTGTCGGGATCCAGTTTCTCGATAACCCGCTTGGCCACCCATAAGTCCGCCAGGTCTCCGAACATCGCTTTCCGGGCGAATTCCTTCAGCGTTCTGACATGCACCTGGTGATAGAGGTCCGAAGTGACGGCGAAGTTCTTCACGGCGACGAAGACATGAACCGCCAGCAAGACCACAATCGGCAGCGACAGCAGAAAGGCGTCACGAAATCTGAGATGTGGCAACTTCTTCATAAACGGCGGTTACTTGAAACGACTTGATTGGTATGTTTCATATTCCTCTTTGAGTAACCTGCGGTCGCTGTCCCGGTCCAGACCCGCAAGAGAAACATCCAGTTCCCTGTAAAGCCTCTCTGAGAGCGGCCTCATTCCCACAACGCTCAAGACCGCGTGGTCCGCCATGGCGCCCTCACCGGGAGAGAGGGTCGCGCGAAAAACATAGCGCGGGACTTGAAATACTTCCTCGTCAATCGAGAGACTCTCTGAAACCTGCGGGTATCTTAATTCGGGACCGGTGAATCCGGTTTCCGCGAGTTCCACGCCCTTCTCACCGCCTGTCGAATCGGGAGAGAAGACGGAAACGTGAAGATACGAGAGATCCTCGTGATTGAGTTCCACTTCCAGATCCGCCCTGCCACTCACGGGTTGCTCGAACGGGATTTCAATTCGATGTTCTTCACCATCCACGGGAAAGCATATCTCGGCAACGGCATCGCCTGCCCGCAGGACGCCGAACGCAGGCATGAATGCGGCGACGTATTCCCTGTATGACTCCCATGCCGCTTCGTATCTCTCCTCTGCCGTATAAAGAGCAACCAACTCCTCTGTCACATCGAGAGATGAAGGATTCAAACGAAACGCCTGGAGCAACGCTTCCTCCGCGCCCTCCTCGCCCAGCGCAGCGAGAATCCGTCCCCTGGCGAGATGCACGCGGTAGTTCCCGGGATCAACCAGGGCCGCTTCGGCAAGAACGGATACAGCTTTGCCTGATGATCCCATCCGCCGAAATGCCTCGCCCAGATCGATCATCGTCCTCGCCCGAAGGCGGCCCAGCAGGTTACGGTAGCTTCGGCCGCGAGTCCTGTCGGCCACCGCGCCCAGATGGACGACAGCATCCTCGTTACGGTTCTCCTCCAACGCTTTTGCGCCGAGACGATACTGCTCGATGACATTCGAGCGCAGTTGCCTGCGCAGGAAAATCAACCCCCGCTGTTGGTCCGGCGTGACGCAGTAGAAGATCCAGCCCGCGGCAAGCACCGCGACAAGGGCGAGCCAAAGCCATGCCAGTGTCGGCTCAGCTCGTCGGAGCCCGGGCAGACGAGTCTTCTCCCGTTTGAAGTGCGACATGGTAGAACCGCGGTCCCGTTGCTACACGTTGATGTTCTGCTGACCGAGTTTGAGACTGACTTTCGCACCGCCGTTGCGCTTGCGAATCTCGTCGAGAAACTCCTGCCTGCTGACTCCCTTGCGGAACTGCACCGAGTAGATCAGCTCATTGAACATGCCCTCACGAACAGTTTCGACCGCGATCAGACTCGACTCATCGAGAAAGCGGTAGAATACCTCATGAAATACCGACTCATAATCTTCGGCCGCCGGAAGCTGAACCTTCAACAGAACTTCCGACTTCTTCTGTGCCCCGATATCGAGGCGGAACATCGCGTAAATCGCGAAACAGGCGAAGACAGTGAATACGACGGCGAGCACATAGAACCGCGTTCTGCAAGCCATACCGATTGCCATTGCAAGAAAGATGAACCCGACATCGCGCGTTTCTTTCATCGCATTGCGGAAGCGGATGATGGAGAGCGCGCCGACAAGGCTGAACGCGCGGGCAATATTGCTTCCGATGATAAGCATGATCACCGCGACCGTGAAACTCATCATGACCATGGTCTGAACATACGCCTGAGAGTAGCTGGTTCCCCTGTGCGTGATTCGATAGATGTAGCCGATAATCAGCGACAGGACGAATGCAAGACCAACGGAGATCACCGCCTCCCACAATGTGAACGTTGAAAAGATATCCGCACTTGATAGTTTGATCAGTTCATCCATGGCTCTTATCCTCTCTGCCAGTTCGTCAATTCAGGTTTACTCATTCCGTTTATGCCTGCTTCATTCCAGAAAACGCTCGCCGCTTCGCAGTACTTGGACATCCGCTCGCTCACATACTCTATCTCGGCAAGCAGTTTGCAGAGCCAGAGAGGGACGAAGTTGTCGAACTTCACTTCCACAACACACAAATCCAAGGGAAGTATCAGCCGGCCGCAAGCTGATGAACCCCAGTCATCCAGCCTTCCTCTCCATCCATACAAACTCGTATCGAAAGTGATGCGCAGACTGTCATCATATCGACCGACAAACGGCTCGCGGTGGTAGCCGACAACTACTGCAGGCTGAAGAGAACGCACTTTCGCGAGATAGACGACCTCGCTGAGCACGGGATCATTGCCGTACTCCTGTTCGTCCCACGTTCCTTCCGACATAAGCTGAACGGCATTGGAGTAGTTGACGCATGTCCTTCTCTTCTGGACCGTCTTGTCAATGCGCTGCTTGATCTCCACATGCCAGAGGTCCCGGGGGTCGTCGTCGTAACGCCTAACCCGCACTTTCCGCCTGAACTTCAATCCCTCGACTTTCTCCCAGAAAGCTGAAAGCGAGGGAGAATCGTAATACAGGGAACTGATTCGATAGCCGGGGCGGTCACCCGCATTAGGATCCTTCTCGACGTACTCACCGAGACGTTCCTGGAAGTTCCCCGCTGCGGATCGGTGAACAACGTACTTCATTTCGTAGCGGTTGAAATGCCTTATCGGCCTGTCGGTCGCCGCCACCTTCCTGTCAACAACTTCACTCATGAACATCTGCTGGTTCCAGCGAGGCCTCAATATCGGGGAGAAGCCTGGCGGTGAAGAAAGTTTCCAACACATCCGCTCGCGCCGTCTGTCCGGGGTGCTTGATCACAACCGGCACTCGTTTCCAGAAGTGCCTGGGATTCGCTTCTGCTTCCGCAATGTCATCGGCGTTCATGATCCTGTAGTTGCGAATCGCGGGATCCCACCGCCATGTGTGATCGGCAAAGAACATGATATACGAGTTGTCGTACTTCCCCGCCTCTTTCAGCGTGGCAACCAGTTCTCCCAGAACGGTATCAGCATACCGCAGGTTGCCCATGAACAAGGCCATGTCCCCGATCCTGTCAGGATCATCCGGGACAGACGGAAGACGACCATCCCGCTCGTAGAGAAACGGGTAGTGCGGAAGACAATAGTGGAACATCGCGAAGGTCGGCCGATCGATGTTCTTTATGACCGATTCGGCCACGCGGTGAATCTCCTCGTTCTTGTCTATCCAGACTTCGGACTCCCAGAACCGCTTTGGATCGTACGCGTTAGGCCTGACATTGATCCCCGCGTATCGGAACCACTGAAGCTGGCTCCAGAGAATCGAGACAGCCTCTTTCACGATGCCCCGGAAGAACACCTGGTTGAACATCACCGCTGCATCGACTTCATCCCCGAGAATCCGGTCATACTCGAGTGCGTTCCCAACCACAATCTTCGCCCATCGACCGTCCGCAGCACTGAAAATCGATGTGCCCAGGCCCGTTTCCCGCGTTTCGACCACCCTGTGCCACACGGTGTAGAAGTCCTGGGCCTGGTAATCGGCGTCGTCCTGAAACAGAAACCTGCTGATAGAGACATGGCTCCTCGGAGCGGGCGAATAGGCATCATGATAAACGGTCGCTGACTTCACGAATTCCCGCAGGTTCGGAAGTTCTTCCGAGACCTCCCCGTCCTTGAACAGGTGGGTGTAGGGCCAGCCGTCAAACAGCACCATGTAGACATTTGCAAGCGAATCGATCTTCTGACCGCCGAATTGCTTTTCAATGGCCCGCGGCGTCAGTCTGTTCTGGACCCAGTTGCGCGGGAACAGCACCGGCAGAACGAGCAGAACCAGGGCTAAGGGAAAAAGGACTCTGCGGTACAGCCGGCCCACAAAGACGAGCGAATGTCTAGGGGCTCCCAACACCACAATCGCGGGCAATGCGAAGTAGTATCCGAGCTTGATCGTCCCGCGGTTGAGGAACCTTTCCACGCCAACAGGCAGCACTTCCCAAGCCATGAGGAGGCCGACAGTCGTCCTGACAAGAATCACCAACAGGGCGGCGGCAAACAGGTGTCTGACGCCCCACTTCCATAGCCTCAGTTTTCCGAGCAGCGCCGTGAGAAAGAACCCAAGAAGGAAATAGACCACCGCGAGCGAAGCGACCGACAGAACGACAGCCGCATGTCTTTCCCAGCCCCACATCAAGTATATCCTCTTTGCGGGAACATAGACCTGCCAGAACTGACCGACCAAGGCCACATAGGAGGCCGCGACGGCGTATTTCGCGCATGATGATTTGCTTATGGAAGGCTGTGCCACTCAATCACCTGAACTATTTCGGAGCAAATATTTGAAATTTGCCCCACATCGTACTAAGAATTCAGCGCCATTCAACAAGAGAGACGATATATATGCTACCCAATAGACCCCGTATTCTGATGATCCTGACGAGCCACAGGCTCGACTGTTTCAAGCTGTGCATGGATATGCTTTTTCACGGCGGCTCGATTCAGAAGTTCGACAAGGTGGTTCTCCTGCTCAACGGCGTTGTCGGTTGCCACAAGAAATATCTCGACCAAATGGTCGCCGATCACCCCGAGATCCCGTGGGACATCATTTCAGGGCCGCGCGGCCGCGGCCTGCGCATTTCGTCGCTGCAGAACCAGTGTGTGGAGCGCTATCCCGACTCCCTTTACTTCAAAATCGACGAAGATACTTTTGTTTCGAGCGACTGGGCGGATGTTCTCTCTGAAGCCTACGAGGCCCACAAAGACGATCCGGACCTATCGTTGATCACTCCCGTCATTACAAACAATCAGGCTGGCGCGCACTATCTTCTCAACACGTTCCACGAACTGCGCGAGGAGTACACACGTCTCTTCGACTACCCGATTGTCCTGGACTGCACGGGTCCCGTATGGGAACAGCCCAGACTGGCCGACTGGATCACGAGGCAGTTCCTTAATCTGGAAGAAGGCACAGACAGACTTCGCCGCCACGCTGAAGAACCTTTTAAACATTTCTCATGCCGCTTCAGCATCAACTGCATTTGCTACGACTACCGGCACTGGCAGGAGGTCGGCGGTGTCCCGGAACACGATGAAGTCGGTTGGGGAGACTGGATCGCAGAACACCGTAAAAAAGTCGTTCTGGCCACCCGGGGTCTTTGTCACCACTACTCCTTCGGCAGTCAACAGGAGTGGATGGACCGTTCGCACCTTCTCGAAGATATTCGCATCAGCAATGTCCCCGACTCACTCAGCAAAACCAATCTGATCGGTTACTACGGTCCGTGGATTACCAGGATTCTCCCGCAGATCCCCAAGGCTCTTCCGCGGAAACTTCGGTCACTGGCAAAGCGGCATTAGGTCCGTAGCGCCTTCGGCGCCTCATTGACGCTGCACTACGGATTCCGCCGACTGTTAACAAGCCCGGGCTCGTGCAGCGTCGGTTCGCATTCCGCGCCTCCCCCGCTCGTGAGCCGGTCAACGCACTCATACCCCTGCGCGAAGGAATGGTCCTGGTTGGCCACTTCGTACTTCCAGGCCCCGAAACGTCCACGGCTGTAGATGTCGACGTCCTCGAAAGCCCTTAGCACCGGGTCAACTATGTTGTCTCTCCCGAGGAAGGGCGTCGGATAGCCCTGCTCGATGTGCCTGTTCGTCACCGAAACGATTTTTCCGGGATCCGGGATCAGACCGTCTTCTTCGAGAGCAAGAAGAGTTTCCTCAACAAGACTGTCGTGTCGCACGGGTTTTGCCGGGCTTTCGGCGGTCTCCGTCATCAGTGACCATTGCTCGCCCGGTTTTGGGCAGTTATTCGGACTGTAGTTGCTGAACACGGTAATCCTGTAGTACGGGCTGTTATTCTCGGGAAAATACATCCAGCATTTCTTCTCCAGATGCTGCGGAGGTTGTCCTTCGAGTCCGACACCGACGACGTTCGTGCCGGAGAAGACCAGTTTGCCCGCCACCTCTTCTTCGACAACGCCCGAAGTCATTTCTATGAGCTTATTGAGAGGAATCGTGTTGATGAGGTAGCGGTACGCTATCTCTTCGCCGCCGGCGGTTATGACCTTCTTCGCCTGGGGGTCAATTCGTTCCACCGGCATTCCCAGCTTCACTTTGTCCGCGGGAAGTTTCTCTCCGATCGATTTCCAGATAGCCCCGGTCCCGCCGTATTTCGGAAACTGGAATACCGCGTTCGGCCCCCAGGAGACTTCGTCGAGTCCGGTGCAGACTGACTTCAGGACGCCGCCTAGTTTCGGCACGGCGACACGCTCGCCGATCCAGTTGTACGCCATCGTGTGTGGAGGATACGCCCACACCTTGAAGTTGTATGGATGCATGAACAGCTCGGTGATACCTCTTCCAAACGTGGCCAGCATCCACTCTTCAAAATTCCCGGGTTTGGTCTTTCCCTCCTGTTCGTGCGCCTCCAGGAGACCCTCGACCGCAGCCCAGCGTTCCTGCGCATCAAGCCGATGAAGATTGTTCTGAAAAGGATACGGAACGAAACGTTTTCTGATCCAGACCCAGCTTTCACGCTGGTGCGTAAGCCACCCGTCCTCACCCAGAGCCTGTTTCATATACCGGTCGAACGTCTCGTAGTGCGAAAACTGGACATGGCCGCCCAGGTCCCAGGTGAAGCCCTGCTCGTCCACAAACGACGTCGCCAGACCGCCGAAATGATTCTCCGTCTCAAGCAAACACCAATCCCTCTTTTTCTCCTCAAGACGCGTGGCGGCCCCAAGCCCCGTTGGCCCCGCCCCGATAATCAAATACTCAATCTCTCTCATCCCTATCAGTCTCCCTTTGGCGTTGGTGCCTCAGCGTCTATCAGACGCTTGAGTTTCTTGCTCACTTCGCCCGCGCCCTCGCCGCTGACGTGGTCGCTGTTGATGAACAGCTCGGGCCTGTGAATGAATTCCTCGTCGCGCGACATATCGTAGTACTCGAAACCGTACTTCTTTTGCAGAAGGGCCATCTTCCTGTCCATATCCTCGATCAGCGCAGGATCGAACAGTTCCGTGTACTTCTCGTAGTATGGCGGCGTATAGGCGATCACACGCACACCGCGTTTCTGAAACATCTCGATGATGTCTTCCGCCGCTTCGAAAGCTTTATCCTCGAGATCGGGACGGTTCAGAAGCATGTCGGCAATCTGTTCGTTGAGTTTCGACACGCGGTGATCGGCATGCTTTTCCAGGTAGGCCTTGTGCTCCTCGGTCGCGTAGCGGGATTTGCTCTGATCTTCTTCCTGAGCGTCGGATTCTGCTTCCTGCTCTTTCCCCCTCTTCTCAGGCACATTGGCTATGAGACCGCCGGGCTGAACGTACTGAGTCGGCTCGCGCCGCATGAGGAAGTCCATTACGACCTCTGCCCAGTGGTCGATGCGAACGATCGGCGTCAACATAGCTCTGAAGAGGTCCCGGCCATCTCCCGGTATGAACTTCCAGCCGGGCATCGTCGCGTAATATCTCCTTCGGAGTTCAGAACGGTCCTCGGTCGAAAGCGCGAGGTTATCGAGGTGGAATGTGCGGGGAGAGACGCACCAGAATACAGTCTTAAGCCCGGGCATCTTCGGCAGAACGGACTCGGCCTGATACCTCATCTCGAAAATATCATTGCCCGCCTGCCAGGTATGAATGCCATCCACACCCAGAAACTCAAACCGGAGAGCCTGGCTGTGCGAACTCCCGATGGAAAGTGCCTCAATCGTGTCCCCTCGTTCAACGAGCATCTTGAGACGCGTTTTGTGCAGGGGATACGGCGGCGCGAAATGTTCGGCCAGGAAGTACAGCACTGAAAACAGCAGTACCCCGATGCCTGCAAAAGCTATGACCTGTTGTCTCGGTTTCATGTCAGAACTGGAAGTAGATGAACTCCGTCAGATTGAATTGGCCGAACATCAAAATGGCGAGAATTGTCGCGTAGTAGCATCCCCACCGCAAAGCAACGGGCATACGGTTCAGCACGTTACTCACCCCGTACCGATGTTGAAGGAAATGCACGAATTCCAGACACGCCAAAGCGATAAAGGCGATAAGCAGCTCGTATTTTCCGAGCGCGACGTTGATATGAAAGATCGAGGGAACTCCACTGACCATCCCTTTAAACACCACTATCGCTTCGAAAAGATTCCTTGCGCGGAAGAACACCCAGGCGATCAACACAATATGGAATATAAAAACCCTCTGCAGCATCTTGTGCAGATACGGAACTCTGTCCAATCGCGTCACATGAACAACGCGATCCCGCAGACCGCGGGTCCAGAGAGAAACCAGCAGGTAGCCTCCGTGCAGAACACCCCAGATCAGAAAGGTCCAGTTCGCTCCGTGCCAGATGCCGCTCAGCACAAACACGATCATAATGTTCGTTTGCCATCGCCATTTTACAACCCGGTTGCCGCCGAGAGGAATGTAGAGATAGTCCCGGAACCATGTCGTCAGCGAAATATGCCACCTCTGCCAGAACTCGCGGATGCTCCGCGCGAAGTACGGCTGATTGAAGTTCTTCATCAGGTCGAACCCGAGAATCCGCGCCGCGCCGATGGCGATATCGGAGTAGGCGGAGAAGTCGCAGAATATCTGAAACGCGAAGAAGTACGTGGCGAGGATCAGTGGCGCACTTTTGAACGCTCCCGGGTTGGAGTAGACCGTATCCACATACATGGCGAGGCGGTCGGCGATAACGAGTTTCTTGAAGAATCCCCAGAGCATCAACTGAAGACCCGAGCAGAATCTGTCGTAGTCGAATTGTTTCGGGATACGAAACTGAGGCATGAGGCTGGTCGACCGCTCGATGGGTCCCGCGACGAGCTGCGGGAAGAAGGCGACGTACACGGCGTAGATGCCGAAGTGTTTCTCGGGTTCTTTCTGCCCGCGGAACACGTCGATCGTGTAGCTCATGCTCTGGAATGTGTAGAAGGAGATGCCGACCGGGAGAATGAGATGATAGACGGGGAAACCTGCAAACACATTGAACTGGTCAAACAGCGCCCGGAGTTCACCGCTGACGAAGTTTAAGTACTTGAAACAGAACAGGATACCCAGATTTGTGCCCAGACTCACGGCAAGAATCAGTTTGCGGAAGGGCTTGCCCGGTCCCACAAAGTGCCCGGCGATGTAGTCGATGGTCGTCGCGATTAGAATGAGTACGATGTACTCCACCTTCCAGCACATATAGAAGTAGTAGCTCGCCGCGAGGAGGAACAGCCACCTGAAACGATGCGGCATGGCAAAATAGACCACCACAACGAGCGTGAAGAAGATCAGAAAATCTAGTGAGTTGAACAACATTGGGCGGAGAATCTACCGGTTACGCGTTTTCAAATCAAGAGACGGTGCGAGCGCCTGTTAACGGATCAGCCGAGCACCTCTTTCGTGACCGATCTCATCGCTTCGGCCACGTACAACACATCGTCATCCGTTAGCTGGGGATAGACCGGAAGACTGATTTCGGACAGATACATCTCATGCGCAATCGGGTAGTCGCACATATTGTATCCCCGTCCGGCGTAGTAGGGGTGAAGAGGCAACGGCTTGAAATGGACATTCGTGGAGATTCCTCGATCGAACATCTTCTCGATGATAGCATTCCGCCGCTCTCCGGCAGCATCCGGAATACGCAGGTTGTAGACGTGACAGGAGGAACGCTTCTCAGCGTTCTCAGCCAAGGGATGCAGAAACCGGTCGTCCGAAAGATACTCCCGATACGACTGAAACACGCGGCGGCGGCCCGGCAGGATGTCCGAGTCGTACCTCGCAAGCTGTGAAAGTCCTAGAGCCGCGGAGATGTCCGTCATGTTCCACTTGAATCCCGCGCTCACGATCTCGTACTCCCACGCGCTCGAGTTGAATTTCTTGAAGGCGTCCTTGTTCTGCCCGTGCAGAGAAAGAACTCTTAGTTGATCGTACACAGCCCTCATGTCCCGCGACCCCATCGGTCGAAGCACCAGGGCTCCCCCCTCGCTCGTCGTCAGATTCTTGACCGCATGGAATGAGAAGGCAGTGAAGTCTGCGACGCTTCCAAGCATTCTGCCCTTATAGGCCGCCCCGAAAGAATGCGCACTGTCAGCCAGTATCGGAATCCTGTCGAACCACGTTTGAGGCGTGTCCGGGTCAGGACGATAGAGGGCCTTCGCGGCATTGACGGCCTCGACAATCTCATCGTAGTCGCAAGGCCAGCCCGCGATATCCACGGGCATGACGGCTTTCGTCCGCTCAGTAATTGCTTCCGCAATCTTCCGCGGATCGATGTTGAAAGAGCCGGGCGCGACATCGACAAAGACGGGCCTGGCCCCGGTGTGAACGATCACGTTCGCCGTGGCGGCATAAGTGTAGGGCGTAGTGATGACTTCATCGCCTTCGCCCACGCCCAGAAACCGGAGAGCAAGCTCCATGGCCGCGGTCCCCGAGTTCATGCAAAGGCACGCCTCGGCGCCCGTGTATCCGCAGATCTCACTCTCGAACTCAGCCGTCACCGGACCTGTCGTAATCCAACCCGAACGAAGCGTCTTCACGACGGCTTCGATGTCCGCTTCGGTGACGTCCGGGGGGGCAAAAGGTATCTTCTTTATCTTACTCATCAGCCGTTCTCTCTCTGAAACTCAGGAACATACTTCTTCAACAATCTGTTAATCTCCGCATAGTCATGCCGGACGCTCGCAGCATCGAACAGTCCCATCGCCTCCTCGAGCTCGGTCGCTGATTCGAAACCATGCTCGCCATGTGAAATCAGGATTTTCTCGTAGGACGATTTCTTCAAATGCTCGTCCTGTGTCAGGATCTCCTCGTGGAGTTTCTCCCCGGGACGAAGTCCGGTGAATACGATCGGGACCTCTTCCGTAGTCAGGCCGTAAAGGGCCAGAAGATTCTCGGCTAGATCCGTGATCTTCACGGCCCGGCCCATATCCAGAATGAAGACACTGCCGTTTGACAGGGTCGCCGACTTAATGACAAGCCGGGCTGCCTCTGTGATCGACATGAAATACCGGGTGACTCCGGGATCAGTGACCGTAATGGCATTGCCCTTCTCCACCTGCGATTGAAAGATCGGGACTACGCTTCCACGCGACCCCAGCACGTTTCCGAAACGGGTCAGAGCGAACTCCGTCCGGTCCTGGAGTTTGTTGAACGTCAGAACGATCTTCTCGGCCACGCGCTTGGTCACGCCCATAATGGAACTCGGATTCACGGCTTTGTCCGTGGACACCAGCATGAAGCGCTTCACACCTGCCGCGATGGCCGCCCGGGCACACTTGTAGGTACCCAGGATGTTCGTCTTAACGGCTTCCTCCGGATTGTCTTCCATAAGAGGAACGTGTTTATGGGCCGCCGCATGGAAGATGATATCCGGCGAATGACGCTTGAACTCGTACATCAACTTCTCTTCGTCGCGCACATCTCCGATGATATAGCGGAAGCGGTCGTCGTGCTTGTGCGTCATGATCAGTGAGTGAATCGAGTTTTCCCCGTGACCCAATGCGATGACGCCGCTGACCGGCAGGCGCAGCAACTGGGCCACAATCTCCGACCCGATCGATCCGCCTGCTCCGCTGACCAGAACGGATTGCCCTTTGTAGTGGGGTTGGATCTTATCAATGTCAAAGCCCACTTCTTCGCGCCCAAGCAGGTCGGACGGTTCGATTCTGCGAATCTGGCTGAACGCGACGGGTCCGGCGATGATTTCCTGGATGCCAGGGACAATCTTCGTGATGACATCGCACTTGGAAATATGGTCAAGAATCGCGGTGATCTGCCCCCGCGTCGCCGACGGAATGGCGATGATCACTTCCTGGATGTTCTGCTCCTCAATGACTTCCGGCGCAAATTCGATGGATCCCAGAACAGGAAGACCGCTGACTTCCTCCCGTGTTGTATCGTCGTCGAGAAATCCTTTCAGGACATACCGTCCGGAAAGCGGAGGATTGTTCCGTATCTCCGCCAGGACCATCTGTCCCGCTTCACCCGCACCGATTATGAGAAGATTCTTACGCATTTTTCACCGTCCGGCATCAGTCTCTTATAGTATCGACAAACATGACCCAGCTTGCATTATTCTTCCGTACTGCCGACAGAAAAATGAGCATGATCGAACAAGACCACGAATCCGTTCTCTTTCTCAACAACAGTTCCGTCATTGGCGGCGTCGAATTACTCATCTCGGCTATCGTTCCGTATCTCGATAGAAACAGGTACCGGGTATTCTACGGCCTCCCGCCGTTCCCCGGCTGCGAGGAACACGTCGCTCCTCTCGAGGAGCAGGGCGTCACCTGGGTGCCGCTAAACCTGCTGGCCAAACCTGCGTCCTCATCAACCTCTGCCCCGCCCTCTAGTCCGGTCACCACGCCGGCGCCGTCTCTGAAGGCTTCTCTCATTCAGATATGGAAGAAGATCATTCCGGAGCGAATCGACAGCTTAATCTACCATCATCGGGACACCAGGCAGACCAAGGCCAAATTCATTCGAATGCTCTCATCCATCGGGACTCAACCGGGGATCTGCCATCTCATCGCCGGAAACTACGACTGGATGGCGGGTGCGGACGCCGCCTGCCGGGAGCTTTTTCCCCGTGCACGCCGTGTAATCCACATGGCAAATCCGCCCGTCTTTTCCACACCAACCGGTCTCGAGCGGCGCATGTACCGCGACGCGCACGCCGTGATCTTCGTTTCAGAACAGACCCGTGGAGCATGGAAGAAGAAACTCGGCAGCATTCCGATGCGGGACACGGTTCTCCCCGAACCGATCGAAATGGGACATATTCCTTTCACCGAAAGAGAAGCCATCGATAAGCACACATGGTCTCTCTGCACTATCGGGCGATTGAGCCCGGTAAAAGCACTGGATGTGGCCATCCGCTCGCTCAAAGAAGTCCGCGCATCAGGATTGGATGCGCGTCTCACGATCATGGGCACGGGTCCTGAAGAGGAGCACCTTCGGAAACTCACCGCGGAACTTGGTGTGAACGAGTTCATTGACTTCGCAGGTTTTGTCAGCGGACCCGAGAAACACTTCGATGACATTGACATTCTGCTGCAGCCCTCTCTTTCCGAAGGCATGCCGATCAGCGTCCTGCAGGCGATGGCGGCCGGCCTGCCGGTCATCGCCACGGATGTCGGAGGACTCCCCGAACTCATCCGGCACGAAGAAACAGGACTGATGATTCCCGCCCCGCCCAAAGTGGATGATCTGACTGCGGCCATCTGTCGTCTGCTTTCAGATCACGCGCTCCGCCGACACATCAGTTCGGAGGCCAGCGCATTTGTCAGATCACGATTCGAAGCCGGGAAAGCCGTGGCCGAACTCACAGATCTCTACGCGTCGATTCTCTAGTCTGCCCTCAGGTCGTAGAGAATGACGGATCCAACGTGCTCTCCGTCAGGACTTGTCATCGGATAGGTCTCATGCGGGTAGCCCTGAAGGAAATTGTATCGATCAGTCTCAGGATCGTATTCCGTCGTCATGATCAACGCGCAGTAGTCCGCTCCGCCGGAAATGTATGTTGCCAGTATTTCCGCGTTCATGCGTGCGCCACCCCGACCCCACCCCCGTCGCTTTGCCGCATAGAGCACGCGCGGATCGGTCTCGCCCAGCGTGCGCCCCATCGTAGTCACCAACGTGCACTCATCTTCCGCCGTGTGCTCTCCAATGATGCGGCCCGCTTCCGTAAACTGCCAGTCGACCTTGAAGTAGGGGTTGCCGACAAGCATCGCACCCCTCTGCAGGCCGGACGCGCTTCCCGCCCACAGAGCGGCAAGAAACAGTGCCGCGCATACGGGCCCGACGGCATTGTGAAGGCGTTTCCCGATGCCGCTCATCCATTCGAGACAGACGCCGATAAGCATCGCGCCGTAGAACGTGAGCGGAAGGGAGTAGTAGTCGTGTGTCGATGCGATCATGGGAAAGACCAGAAGCACGTATGTGAAAACCCCAAATCCCAGGGCCCACGTTGTTACTGCCCCTTGTTTCCGCCGGAAGAAGCCGGGGAGAACCAGGGCCGCGAACGCCGCGACCACACCTGCGGGAGTGAGGACGCTCAGAACGGTGCGCTGGACGAACATGTACCAGTGCGCCGGATCGAGACGGGACATGAGATCGCCGAAAAACCATGATAACTGAGAACCGCCGGTCCATTTCTGCGGCATCAGGACGGACTGAGGCTCGGAACCCTCGATCTGGATGCGGTGAAGGTTGAACAAGACCGCCACCAGCAGCGGAAAGATGAAGAGGCATCCAAGCAGAAACAGGTTCTTCAGATTCCTGTTGACCCGTGTATAGAACAGGTAGGCCAGCAGACCGAAGCCGTAAAAATAGCAGTACGGCGCCTTCATGAGAAACGCCGCCGCGCACAGGACGGTTGAGGCGCCGAAGTGCAGCCAGCTCTTCGTGTCACAGTATCGCAGACCGTAGTAGAAAAAACCCGTGGAACAGAACATCAGCGCTACGTCGTAGTGCAAAGAACGGGAGTAAAACAGGTTCAGCGGCATCAGCGCGTAGACGCATACCGCGTACCAGGCGGCGCGTTTACTGAATAACAGTGACATGGTGCGGTGGAGGAAATAGGCACTGCCGAGAAAGAACAGCAAGGTCACCGCCCGCGCCGCGGGCAAGGATTCCTTCACACTCATCGCCTTGTAGACGAGAGACACAACAAAAGGATACAGGGGAAACTCAGAGACACGCACCTCGCGCGGACCGCGATAGACCACTTTGGGATGAAGAATGTCCGGAGGCGACTCCTGCGCCATACGGTATGCCATATATGCGGTAGTCGATGGCCGCCATGACGGCGCCGATAACGGGCCCGTCATATGCGAGAGAATGATCACCAGCGAGGCGATCAGTGAAAGCGCGACCACAACTGTTTCAATAGAGATGCCTGCCTTCTTCATCATAGCCGTCCTCAACACATTCAACTCAGAATATTCCCCGTCAGGCCCAGAAGTTTCCGAAATATCCCGTGATACTCATTCACCTGCAGATTCCAGTCAAATCGTTCCGCCCACCTGCGAACGGCCGGACGCCTGCTTTCGAGTTCCCCTTTGTCCTTTGAAAGCCTGACGAGAGTGTCCACCCACAAATCCACGTTCTTCTCAGCGAGTATGTAGCCCGCGTCATCGGAGACGTACTCGGGAATCCCACCTGTCCGGTTTGTGAGGACAGGCGTACCACAAGCCATCGACTCCATAATGGCGTTATTGGCGCCGCAACTGACCATCGGCATAATCAGGAGGTCAGACTGACGGTAGGCATCGCGCAGTTCTTCGTCTCCGAGTTTCGGCAGAAGCGTGGCGGACGCGATGTCACGGTAGTGATCCTTCTGATTGCCGCGGGTCAGCACCGATAGCCTCAGACAGCCCTCGGGAAGAGCACGAAGAACCTTAGCCATGAAGGCGTGGTCGCGATCCGTGGAGCCGACCAGAATGCCTCTCAGAGGACCCTCATCGTTTCCTCGGACCGCCCCGGCTTCTGCATCGGGACAGAAGAATCCAGTATCAACGCCATGCAGAATCACACTGATATCCGAGTCCGGATATCCGCGCTCCGTGAAGAAAGGCCGGATGCTATTCGTCATGAGGGTGATGTGATCGAACACACTGAAATCTTTGACGCATCCAAGAATGCGCTCCACATTCGCAGGCGTGCAGTGAAAGGTGCCCATCACCGGCACGCCCCTTTTCTTATACCACCGCTTCTTCGTGGGCAGAGAGAACTCCGCCCAGATGAAATGCATGACCGAAGGTCTTCGCTGATCCACTCTATTAAGCAAAGACTTCTCACCGAAATAGGGCCACAGCGAGTAGTACTCGCTGCCCGAGTACCGGGTACAGGCCCGGTGCAGCATGTCACCGAGCCGCCAACTCTTCTCCGACAGATTCTGCCATGCCAGAGAATGAACCAATGGCTTGGCGCCGAGTGCTTTCGCCAGTGGATACATGCCGGAGCGACCGGCGATGTCCTCCGGGATATGGACGACACCATATACGTCGTAATCCAAGTTGACGCTCATTGTTGCAGAAGACGGGGGGAAGTTACCTGGTATGATACCGGCCGATGTAGTTTGCCGCGAACCAACTGAAACTCCGCGGAAAATACTTTGATATGAACTCTGACGACCCGACGTACAGTTTCGGAAGGCGCCACTCAAACGTCACCGGCATGAACCGGAAATTGCAGTAGCGGTAGTCCTCGGCCTCAAAGCCGTTTTCTGCCAGGAGTCTATTCAGCGTTTTGCGCGAGTAGCGCCTGTGGAGCACGCCGCCGGGCTTGCGCCTGAGAAGCGCGAAGTAGACCTTCTGCGTGATGTCGTACCACGTGAACTGGTAGGCTTGCATAATCAGCTTTCCGCCCGGCTTCAGCACACGATGAATCTCTTTCAACATCGGCACGGGGTCTTCCAGGTACTCGATCAGACCTATCCCCATCACGGCATCGAACGATGCGTCGTCAAATGCCAACCCACTCGCGTCGCCCATTCTGAAATCTACATTCTCGACGCCCTGCCTGGCAGCCTTTTCTTTGGCGGCTCCGATCATCTTCTCCGAGAAATCGACGCCCGTATAGCGACAGGAAAAAGTCGGAGCCAGATCCATGTAGTCGCCGCTCCCGCAGCCGATGTCCAGGACGCTGGTGATCTCCTGTCCGGCGAAAAGCTTGAAGACGTGCTCTTTCCGCGTAAGGTAGTTGTAAGACTCCCAATCGTCTTTCTTCCCGTACCGGTCCTGCCACTCGCCGGCTGAAGCCATAACATCGAAATGGCGTTTTACGTCGTCATTCATTCGCGCCTCACTTATTGCGTTTTAACAGTCGGTCAATCCGCGCCGTAACGAACTGCAGCCCGGCCAGCGTCATGATAAAGTCGTTGTACTCCGCTCTGGCGGATATGCGGTTCAGCTTGAAGAGGTCGTCGCCCGGAACGACGTATCCAATCGCCGTCGTAATGGCGCTGACAAAGCCGCATTGCTTCAGAATCTCAACAGTGTCTTCATTGTATGACCCGTTTGGATAGCAGAAGTGCAGTGGCCGCCCCGTATCAAGCATGTCGATGGTCCCGCGAATTTCGCGGTCCTGGACCTCCCTGGTCTCGTTGGGAAGAATGGGATGGTTTACGGTGTGCGATCCGAATCGCATGCCCGCCGCGCGCATCTCCCCCACCATGTCAGAAGTCATGGAAACAAAGTTCCTCATCATGTATTCATCGGAATACGCGTCCATGCCGGTGGCGGCTCTGACAGCCGACATGAATCGTTCGCCGGCGTCCAGTGTCGCGGTTTTCATAACATCGCGGGCAATCTGCTTGAGTGCCCGTATCCGGTCGTCTTCCGTGGCCAGGACCAGGTCAAGCGTGCCGCCGTCGTGCTCGATAGAGAGCCGGTCTTCATCGAAGCGCATGATCATATATTCCAACTCGTCCCACCAAAACAGCTTCCCGGCGCCGATGAAACCCGTGCTCATGTAGAATGTCGCAGGCACGTCACATTCCTTCAGGATCGGCAGAGCCAGCGAACAATGATTCGCGTACGCATCATCGAATGTGATCGCCACCGAATTCGGGGGAAGTTGACGGCCCTCAGTCAGCGCTTCCGTCAGTTCGTCCATGGAGAGCACATGGTAGGCCGACTTGAGATACCGTATCTGTCTCCGAAACTCGCTCTCCTTCACCAATGGACTGAGGTACTGAACAGGAGTATCACCATCCGGGACAATGTTGTGGTAGATGAGGATCGCTATCTTCCGCCTGATAACCTTTCTCAGCATCCAATGCACGCCCAGCGCCTTCAGCACCGCGAGAAGCGGACGCCACATGTTCAACTCTCTCAGGCGCAGTTCTATCATGACGGTTGTGACGGATTTTGATCGTTCACTGCGTCTTTTCTTCTGCTGAAAACGCGCCTGAATTCCAGGCTGCCGAATAGAAACGGCCAGATACCCATTGCCGATATTACGACGTACAGGATGCCGAGGTAGGTGATCGAAATTGCCAGCACCCGGGCGGGTTCTTCATGCCATGTCTGGAATACCGCGAGAAGAATGAAGTCACGGACACCGATACCGCTGATTGAAATCGGAAGAACAGCACCGAGCGAGGCCAACGCGATACCCCAGGCGAGCACCTTGATCGGCAGATCACTGCCCAGGGCCCGTCCGAGTAGTCCGAAGTGCAGAAAGAACAGCGCATAGGCCAGGAGAGTCCAGAGGGCGATAACAATGACGCGGCTCGGTTTCATGAGTTTGAATACCTGGTAGAAGTCGCTCGCGCCGACGCCAAGTTTCGAGTAGGCGAACTCACGCAGCCTCGACCAAATCGCTGTGTTGACGATCAGCCGCCAACCCAGAAGACTCCCCAGAAAACCGAACGCGAGGAGGACCACCGCAAGGACCTCGCCCGCAACGCGATACTCGCCCGGCAGACCGACTCGAACGATGCCCCAGAGCGCGACAAGCGCGAAAGCGCCGACGTCAATCAGGCGGTCCAGCACGACTGTACCGAAGGCCGTACCCCAGCTTGCGTCGGGCTTCCACTCCCGCACAAAAGCCGCCTTGGATAGTTCGCCAAGTCGACCCGGCGTAACCAACCCCACGAGAGCCGCCGCGCAGTATGCCTTCAGAGTCTGCCCTTGCCCGGCATGGACGCCGACCCTTCGGAGAATGTGATTCCAGCGAAAAGCTTTCGCTATGAAGTGCAGACCGCAGAGAAGCGCCGAGACGCTCACAAGAAGCCAGTTAGCTGATTTCAGCTCAGACAAAAGCGCTTCGCGCCCGACCCGCATAATGATGACGACCAGAAGCACGAGCCCGATCGCCCGCATAGCCCATTTGCGCCACGATATCTTCTTCTTGTTTTTCTCCATAGAAATCTGACCAGATCGGAAGAGCACACGCTGAAC
>JAHIZV010000006.1 GCA_018814445.1 Verrucomicrobiota bacterium
ACACAAACTGTGTTGACGACGCAGTCGTCCTTCGGAGTGTCGCGTGACCGCGTTGAGGCGCGGAACGCGACTCGCACGCGGCGGTAGCCACTTGTCCTGCGTAGCTCGCAGAGCGAAGCAGGATGCTACCGCTTTTGTGTGGATGATTCATCCCTGCCGCACTCCCACCCCCGGCGAAGCATGGCTTCACCTCCCAAAGCGCAAGCATGGCTTGCGCACTCCAAGGCGATGCTGCGCATCGCAACCATTGACGACGCAGTCGTCCTTCGGAGTGTCGCGTGACCGCGTTGAGGCGCGGAACGCGACTCGCACGCGGCGGTAGCCGCGCCACCGCTTTTGTGTGGATGATTCATCCATGCCGCACACCCACCCCCGGCGAAGCGTTGCATCACAGCCTTGTTGCTCGCGCCGAAATCTGGTACAAGTGAAGCCTAAACACAGGTGATACTGATGAAGCATCGGCATTTGAATCATACGGAATATTCCTTGGCGGCTATCGATGATGTGATCGCCCGCGGGGGACGGGAGGACTGGGCTGCACTACGCGACGCGGCGGCAGACCGAAAGGTGGCCGAGCGCATATTTCGGGTATGCCACGCACATGCCGATGATCCGTTCGCTCAACGCTATCACCTCTGGAGGCACTATGTCAGTCGAAGAGCAGCCTGAGTGGGATCAACTGCTATCCTCCGCGGCGCGGCTGCAGAAGATTCTTCCTTCGGCGGTCATGCTGGGCGGCTCGGCGGCGGCTTCACACGTCTCACACCGTTTTTCTCATGACGCCGACCATGTGCTGGAAGACTTGAGCAGAAGGTTTGACGATATTCTGGCTCAACTCGAATCCGTATCAGGCTGGGTCACAGCCCGGGTGAAACGTCCTGTCATGATTCTCGGCAACCTGGACGGTATCGAGACGGGGATCAGGCAGCTCATACGCAAAGAGCCTCTGCAGACCACGCAGATCGCCATCGGCGAACACACCGTGACGGTTCCTACCATGGCCGAGATACTGAGAATCAAGGGCGTGCTGATTCTCCGACGTAACGCGACACGAGATTACCTCGATTTCGTGGCGCTCGGCAATGCCATGAGTGACGAGGAACTCGTCCATGCACTCAGACCCTTCGACGAGCTTTATCCTCAACCCAACAGTCAGTCTCCGCTACAGCAACTGCAGATTCAGCTGGCCAAACCCCTGCCTTACGATCTCGACACGGATTCATTGGCGGAATACAGGGAACTGACCCCGCGATGGACAAATTGGACGGCTGTGGAAGAAGAGAGCTCCCGCATCGCCGCCTTGCTGCTCGAGCAGCTTTAACCACCGCCGGATACTGATTGTTAACGAATTTCAGGGAGTAATGCGGGCGTTTCCGGATAGGGTCACCCCCCGCCACCCCGTGTGAAGCTCGTCTGCGGCGGGCAAGGCTTCACCCCCCAAAGCGCAAGCATGGCTTGCGCACGCCAAGGCGCTGTCGCACAGCGCAATAATTGACGACGACGGCGTCCTTCGGAGTGTCGCGTGACCGCGTTGAGGCGCGGAACGCGACTCGCACGCGGCGGCAGCCACTTGTCCTGCGTAGCTCGCAGAGCGAAGCACGATGCTGCCGCTTTTATGTGGATGATTCATCCATGCCGCACACCCACCCCCGGCGAAGCATGGCTTCACCTCCCAAAGCGCAAGCATGGCTTGCGCCGCGTGCCAGTCGCGTTCCGCTCCCACGCGGTCACGCGACACGCCATGGCGCTGCCGCAGCGCAATCCGCAATCAAACCAAGCCGCCGGGCCGAGGTCGTTGGGGGAACAAACCGTCAGCCCGGCGCGTTGGTACTTAGAATCGAAGTCGTGGACGGTGTCGCACGGGTATATACGAGTCCCGCGAACTGCTTGTCGCATAGATATCCGTGCTGAAACTGCCGGGCGCCGGGGCGTGAGTGCGTGACGACCGCTGTTCGTCAACACGCCAGACCGAACGCAGAAGATCGGCCCCGGTCATGTGTTTCCGCTGATAATCTTCTGACGCAAATTCTTCCATTACAGAACCTCAATAGTCCGACACGGTCCACTGACGCGTTTCTTTGGGCGATCGATCGGCTTTCACCTCGCTCCAGAGAAAAAGCAGCACGATCAAACCACAACAAACGACCGCGTATTTCGCAAAGCGCCAGAGCTGTCTGTGCAAGTCATTGCGAAGCCATGTAGACGGGTCAAGGACATCGCGTTCGGAGTCCTCTGTCTGCACATGGTGAATGTGCAACTCTTGAATCTCATTCAGAAGACTTCTTGGCACAATCTGTCTCATGATAATAAGTGAACGGGGTTACAGGACAGATGACAGAGCCCATTGACGGCGGAGCCGTCCTTCGGAGTGTCGCGTGACCGCGTTGAGGCGCGGAACGCGACTTGCACGCGGCGGCAGCCATGCTGCCGCTTTTGGTTGCATTCACTCACAACGTTCGGCCTCCCCGCGGAAGCGAGCTTCCGCTTCCCAAAGCGGCAGTTGGACTGCCGCCGCGTAAGGTCGCGTTCCGCTCCCACGCGGTCACGCGACACTCCAAGGCGCTGCTGCGCAGCGCAATGTCTGCACTTGAGCGTTGTGAGTTGGAAGTCGGAGGTTGGATGTTCACTTCGCCTTTCTTTTCCGCAACACGCTCGTCAAACCCGCGCCAATGCCGATCAATGCCAGATTGCCCGGCTCCGGCACCGCGCCGCCGCCACCGGAAGGTTCCTGATATTCGACGGTCAGCAGGGGCCTGTCGGTCAGGGATGCCGCATCATCGCTGTGGAAATACGCCGTGTCTCCTACCACGGCGCCCTGGCCGATGATGACGACACCGTAGTTATTCGCCCCTGCGCTCCATGCGGAAACCAGCGGCGTGATATCAATGTTGTAGGTCGTACCCACGCTGGTCGGGTGGATGCTCCCAACCGCGCTGGTTGCATAGTCTACTCCGCTTTGCCCCCCGGAGTTAAAGCTGCTCCAGGTGACCGTACCCTCCGACCAAGACGTGAGTACCTGGAAGAGATTCAGCGTGTCGGTGGTCCCGGCACTCGAACTCGCACTGGTCTTCAGCGAAAGCTGTCCGCTGACAATGGTGGAGCCGAGCGGAATCTGCCCTGGAGAGGATCCTAAGATTGCAGGAAAACTCAAGAGCGTGCGACGGTCATTGACAGGAGAGGAGCTGGCCGTGACATCGAGCGTCACCTCTGCCGGATAGTTGTTGCCGGGATTGGCCTGCCATATTTTCGCCCCATCGGTGATCGAGTAGGCACTGCCATCACCCTGCCGAAATGTCAACAAGGCCCCCTGCGCCGGGAAGGAGGAAAGCAGGAGGACAGAAGCCAGCAGACAGACAGCAGAAGTCAGAGACCGCAGGCCATTGACGGCGGAGTTTACCCCGACGAAGGCGCTGCTGCGCAGCGCAATCTCTGCACTTGAGCGTTGGGCGTTGTGAGTTGGAAGTTGGATGTTCAACCTTGCCCCCACTTTGAACTTTGAACCTTAAACTTTGAACTCTGCCTCACTTCTTCTTCCGCTTCCGTAAAACACTCATCAACCCGGCACCAATTCCGATCAACGCGAGACTGCCCGGTTCCGGAGCAGCACCGGTGGGTCCGTCACCGCCCTGCGATTCTTCAAAACTGCCAACGCGGAACCCAGAGTTGTTGACCTCAAACTCCGGGTAGGCGTCAAACCGGAACGAGGACGGCATGAAGCTCTCGCCGCTGCTCCACGAGCCCCCACGCAGACCGCGCGAAGAGCTAATGACTGCCTCGTTCCATTCCCACAAGTTTCCGCCTTGATCATAGGTGCCGTAATAACTCGCTGAGCCCGTATATGCGCCAACATCGGAGGTGTCGCCAACCCCGCTGCCATAGTAATTCGCACTGTTCGCTCCACCAGGCGGCGCCTGAGCAGTCGGCACGCTGTCGCTTTGCGTCGGGTACAGCCAGTAGTTGTCTCCGGGGCCGGACCCCGGATCGTAATACGCCGCCTTGTACCATTCGTCTTCGCTTGGAATAAAGTATGACGCGTCCTCCGCCCGGGTCTCACTCAGACCCGTCCCAATGTTGTAGACCCCGCTCTCCGTACTCCCACTCCCCTGCCCGTTATCCAGCCAGTTCACGAACCGCATCGCGTCAAAGAATGACACGAAGTTCACCGGATTCGCTTCCCAGCCGGAGTTGACTGTGTAGCTATAGCTTCCCGGGCCACCGTTTTGCACGATATCCATACCCGCGTTGTAGAGGTGGGGATCGCTCCCGCCGAAATTGTCCGTGGCCGCCACAGAGTTGAGGAACTCGGCATACTGATCGTTCCGGACTTCGTACTTGGAGATGCTGTAGGCGTAGCTCACCGCTCCATAGCCGGTCGTGTCATCCGAATTCCCGGTATCTCCGACCGGCGCCCAGTCGAAAAAGACAGCAGCAGGAGAAGAGAAAGAGAAAAGTAGGAGGATGAAGAGAGAAAGCAGAGCGATGCAGCCGGAGCGAAGCCAACTTGAACGTTCGATGTTCAACGTTCGATCTTCGACGTTCATTTTTCCTTTCGCTTTCGCAGCGCACTCATCAACCCGGCCCCAACCCCGATCAACGCGAGACTACCCGGCTCCGGCGCGGCGCCGGATGGTCCTTCGCCGCCGCCACTTCCGTATGCCTCAGTTGGAGGAGTGAAATTCGAGGTCCATGCGGCCTCTTCATCAACGATGCGGTACTCATCAACCCAGCCGTTGAACTCACTGCCCCCTGTGGTATATGACCCGGAGCGTCCAATGGCCCACACACCGGAGCCATTCTGCAAGGAAGCTGGACCAATATTGATTGTCGCCTCAGCCATGCCGTCCACGTAGCCCGTGATCGTCGGACCGTTGCGAACCACAGCAATGTGATACCACTCATCGGCTGCAAGGTCTGTTGTTCCGGCGTTCGAATCATACCTGGTCGTAGAATCATCATAGACTGCAAATCTCAGATTGTGCCCCGCACCGACACTGGGCTCGGGGAAATAGACGAAAATTGAGCGGCTGGACGTACCGATTGCCGGATCTAACTGCCCTGTTACGTTATCGGTTGTGGTCGAACCCCAGGCGTTTGCCCTTGCCCAGAAGTCTATTGTCCAGTCGTTATTACCAAAACTCAGTAGATCGCTATCCGGCGTGGTGAAGCCATCATCGGTCCCGTCGAACAACATAGAGGCCGTCCCAAACTTACTCTGCGATGTATCAAGCTGTGCTTGAGCAACCGCGGAAAAATTAAAATTGCCCGCCTCGTCCGTCAGCGTTGTTGATCCGTCAGTACCATCGGCATGCGTGAGCATGATCACCGCGGCGGAGGCAGTTGAGGATGAGAGCAGAAGGACGAAGACGGAGGTCAGAAGACAGAAAACAGAGGACAGATGACGCAGCCCATTGACGCGGAGCGTCCTTCGGAGTGTCGCGTGACCGCGTTGAGGCGCGGAACGCGACTCGCACGCGGCGCAAG
>JAHIZV010000112.1 GCA_018814445.1 Verrucomicrobiota bacterium
CGGCGACTACGGCGAGTATTGCCTCAACGCGCAGCGGGACAAGCTCGCGGCGCTCGAACCGGACGAGACGTTCCGATTCGTTCTCGCCGCGATCACGCTCTTCCAGGAACAACTTCCGTCCGGCTTCGAACTGTCCATCACATCCGATTTCTCCGACCAGGTCGGCCTCGGATCCTCCGCCGCGGTCACCGTGGGCGCCAACGCTGCGCTGTCTTCATGGATAACGGGATCCGTCGATCCCGATGCCCTGTTCGCCGCATCCTTCGATGTGATCCGCGCGGTGCAGGGCAGGGGCTCGTGTGCTGATGTCGCGGCCAGCGTGTTCGGCGGGGTGGTTCATTACCAGGTCGAACCCCGAATCCTTCAGCGCCTCCCTCACTTCTTCGATATCTCCGTCGTCTATTCCGGCGGAAAGATTCCCACGCTCGAAGTGATCGATAAAGTGGATGCATTGGCTGCGGAGAATCCCGGGCTTGTGGAAAGCGTCTATGATTCGATGGCGTCCTGCGTAAAGCGCGCGGTCGTAAGCATTGACAATGAGAACCTGGAAGAGCTTGGGCGCATTCTTGACGAAGGACAGGAGCTTATGTCCTCTCTCGGTCTATCCAATGACCGTCTGTCCGATATCGTTTGTGCGCTGAGGGCCGAGAAAGATATACTCGGAGCGAAGATTTCAGGCGCCGGTCTGGGCGACTGCGTTATCGCGCTCGGGCGCGTGAACAACCCGTCTTTTGTCCATGACCTTCTCCCGCTTGAAATCGATCAGAAAGGAGTCGTCATTGACTAGGAAAGAGGCTGTGCGGAAAATCGTTGGCGATCGCCCTCTGCGCGCGCGCGAAAAGGGAAAGGCCTATGCGCCGGCGAATATCGCGCTCTGCAAGTACTGGGGCAAACGCGACGAGGAGCTGAACCTTCCCGTCAATTCCAGCCTCTCCATTTCCCTGGGCTCTCTCGGAGCGACAACTGAAGTTGTTGCCGGCGGAGACAAAGACACATTCAGGTTGAACGGGGAGCACATTGAGGGGCCGGCGCCCGCGCTGGCCAGAGTGTCCGCGTTTCTCGATCTGCTGCGGCCGTCTCCGGACGTCTTCTACCACGTCAATTCCACCAGCACGATCCCCGTGGCGGCAGGCCTTGCTTCATCCGCATCCGGCTTCGCCGCGCTCGCCCTGGCGATGAACGACCTCTATGACCTCAACCTCGAGGGCAAAAGCTTATCTATAATCGCGCGTCTCGGAAGCGGGAGCGCCAGCAGGTCCATCTATCACGGTTTCGTTGAGTGGCAGGCGGGAAGCCGCGATGACGGCATGGACAGCTACGCGACGCGACTTACGGACGAGTGGCGGGAGCTGAGGCTCGGTATGATTAAGGTCTCGCACGGGGAAAAGGCGGTGGGCTCGCGTGCGGGGATGAAGATCGCGAAGGAGACGTCCCGCCTTTACAGGGCCTGGCCGGAGAAGGCGGCAGAAGATCTGCTTTCATTGAAAGAGGCCATCCATTTGAAAGACTTTCATCTGCTCGGGCGGACGGCTGAATCCAACGCGCTGGGCATGCACGCCACCATGATGGATTCGTGGCCGCCGATTCTCTACTGGCAGCCCCAGTCGGTGGAGGTCATGCATCAGATATGGCGGCTGAGGAGCGAGGGTCTGCCTGTTTACTTCACGATGGACGCCGGACCCAATGTGAAAATCCTCTTTGAAGAAAACAGCAGAGCTGATGTCGAAGCTGCTTTTCCAGAGGTTACGGTCGTCGCGCCATTCCTCCACCCGTAGACTCCGAATCAGTATGGCCACAAGGCGCGGCTGCTCCGGGCCCCGGGCCCCCTCCTGGCTTTCGAATAGATATCCGTCGGGACGCTGCCGGCTTCGATGCGCTCTTTCCTGCGGGGCGTCCTGCGTATGTTCCAGATGTCACAGATACGTTCGACCCACGTGTAGTCGGCCGTGCAAATAATCCCGTTATGATGATCCTGGATCACTATTTTCAACCTCCTCGCCGCACTGATCAGAAACGGGCGCATTCAGCTACGTAGGCATCAAGCGCTGAACGCTTCCAATCCCATACACTTGATACATGTACACCCATCTTTTCAGAAAGTTCAGTATTACTTCTCTTTTTCCCATTTCTCGCTTCAGCCGATGAAGAACATCGTTCTTGTTGCCGGTTGAGAGGTCTGAGTTCATCCGGAAACTTCCAAGGTTTGGAAATCCTTCCGAAAAAACTTCCAAGGTCTGGAAGTTTTGCGAATGATCCCCCCAGCATGTACGAAAAGGAACTTCACACCGCTATCGAAGCCGTACGCCAGGCTTGCGGCCTTTGCCGGGCAGTACAACACACGCTTGTTTCAGAAGAAACGATTCAGAAGAAAGACCGCTCCCCGGTGACCGTTGCGGACTACGGGTCTCAGGCCGTGATCAACGCGGCACTTATTGCGGCCACTCCCGGAATTCCGATTGTTGCCGAAGAGGACGCGCGAGCTCTCCGCAATCCGGACAACAGAGAACTTCTCGCCCGTGTTGCCGGCTATGTCCGTACTGTTGTCCCGGACACAGCGGATGGCGACATACTTGATGCCATCGATGCAGGAATTCACGATGGAACGGCGAACCGTTTCTGGACTCTCGATCCTATTGACGGAACGAAGGGATTTATCCGCGGCGGACAATACGCTGTCGCGCTCGCTCTGATCGAAAATGGACGAATAGCACTCGGCGTGCTCGGTTGTCCGAATCTTGCCTGCTCTCCTCCCGTCGAACAACACGTCGGTTGCATTCTTTATGCTGTGCGCGGCGGCGGCGCTTTCGAACAGTCTGAAGAGGGCGGGGACGCGCGCGCCATTTCAGTCGATTCCGTGGCGAGGTCTCAGGATCTGACTTTCTGTGAGTCCGTCGAGTCCGGCCACACATCTCACGACAGGACATCGCAAATCGCGCAGAAGCTGGGAGTCGCAAATCCACCCGTCCGGCTCGACAGCCAGTGCAAGTATGCCCTTGTCGCGAGAGGCGAGGCGGGCGTCTATCTGCGCCTTCCATCCCGGAAGGAGCCTTCGTACCGTCAGCGCATCTGGGACCATGCCGCAGGCGTACTCATAGTGCAGGCAGCCGGCGGCATCGTTTCCGACGTGGACGGCAGTGAACTCGATTTCACAACAGGCCGGTGCATGGAGAAGAACCTGGGTATCGTCGCGTCGAACGCCCGCGTTCACGCCATGGTGGTTGAGGCTGTCATGTCCGTCGTGAAGAGCTGATCTTTCAACATTTCCGGTAATGAGGTGTCTTATGAGTACGACCCAGAACGGAGCCGTAAGAGTTGAAGATGGTCCAAGGCAGAGTATATTATCACAGTAGAAATGGAGGAACATATGCGTAAGTTGTTTGTTTTACTGGCAGTTGCAGCGGTGGCGATCGCGTGGTCGGGTGTTCAGGCGGACGCCGGTTCGGGATGTTGTCCTTATTCGAAGGACAAGAAAACCGACGCCGGCACGCAGGGTAAGAAAGCCTGCTCGTATTCGGAAGATTGCTCCGAGGCTTTCTCGGCGCTCGATCTCTCCGCAGAGCAGAAAGAGGCCCTATCGAAGCTCTCCGCCGATTGCGACAAGACCGCCTGCGACAAAACGTCCAAGTCAAAATGGTCCGAGGGAGTGACGGAGATACTCTCCGAGGAGCAGCTCGAACAGTTGAAGGAATCATGCAAGGCCAAAGGCCGGTCATGTTCCCTCATCGACAAGTAGACCCCGGGCATAGATGAATCGACCAGAGCGGGCAGGCCCTGAGCCTGTCCGCTCTTCTTTTCGAGGCCATTATCGCCAACTGAACTTCATAGAAGGGCTCATGCCCGCCCGCGTGATTTGAGTTTACGTCATCATCCCCATGTCGCATCATCACTTCGTCACTTATTAAGAAAGGACTTCGTTATGAAGAAAAGCCTCCTTGCTGTAGGTATATTCCTCCTCTGCTCCTCCGTTCCTGTTCGCGCGGCTGACCCCGTCCAGTTCGTTCCTAAATGGGAACTCGGAAAACGCTACATCTACCAGGACCGCACCGTTACCGATCAGTCGATGGTTATGCCGACGGGGCCTGTCAACCAGCAGATGCTCCAGACACAGAGCTTTGCGATTTCCGTGCTTCATGAAGGGACCGATGGATCGAGAGAGGTGGAACTGAAGTTCCTGACTATCGCAATGTCGATGAAGATGGGAGAAATGGAACTTTCATTCGACTCCGAGGATGAACTTCAGGATGTGTCTCATCCGTTCGCCCAGAGCTTCAAACACTATGCCGGCACCACGTTTCTTCTCCACCTGAACAGCGCCGGTGTAGTCGTTCGAGTTGACGGCGTGGAGGATTTCCTCAAGAGGCTGACGGATGGTTCCGGCGCCAGCGCGGCCAATATGTCGGAGATGTTCACCGAGGAGAACTTCCGCCAGATGTACAACAACCTCTTCACGCAGGGGCTTCCCGGGAAACCCGTTTCCGTCGGTGACATCTGGAGCATCGAACAACAGTATCCAATGGGCCCCTCCAAGGTGAACGTGGCTGTCGACTTCACCTTCAAAGGCTGGGAGGACAAGGAGGGATACCGGTGCGCCGAAATTACGTTTGACGGCAGCGTCGCGGGCGATATCGCCGGCGTCACCCCCGTGGGCGGTCTGGGCATGAGCATCAAAGACGGCAAAGTCAGCGGGAGGAAGTACTTCGCGCCTGAAATCGGCCAGGTCGTCTCCATGCTGAACCGGAGTGAAGTGAAAATGGATATGGAACTGCCGACTCCGAACGGCCCGCAAACCACTGAAGCAAATATGCTGCAGACACAGTCCGTATTCCTGTTGAGAATCGAGGTCGTCAACGCTGAAGAAAGAAGCCCGGACAACGACGCGGAGAAGCAGGCGGAACCGGCGTTGAGCACCGATTAGTGACGATCAAGTTCGTCTCTTATGGCTTTCCCAAGCTGGTCGAGTCTGTAGGGCTTCGCAACGAACCCGCCAGCGCCGCATCTGAGCGCTTCATGCACGCGATCCGTCTCGGAGAAACCGCTTACGATGAGACACTTCTGATTCGGATGCGTCTTCAGAATCTCTTTGTACGCATCCAGACCGTCGAAACCGTCCTCCATAATCATATCCATCAGGATCAAATCGAAGGTTTGGTCGCGGAGCAGGCCCACCGCGTCATGCCCACTCGGGGAAGTCTCAACAGAGTATCCCAAATCGATCAGCATGCTCTTTGCGAGGCGGCGCTGTTCAGGAACATCATCCACGATGAGGACGCGCTCGTGACCTGAAAAATCCGTCCCCGGCTCTTCATCTGTGAGAGCTCTCTCTTGCGTTGCCGGGATATAAAGACGCATTTCCGTGCCCTCCGCGGCCTTCGTATCCACTTCGATATGTCCGTTCATATCCCGGACTACTCCGTACACGACAGTCAGGCCCAGGCCTGAACCGCTCCGCCCCATTTTCTTCTTTGTGAAGAACGGTTCAAAGATGTGCTCTACGCTGTCTTCCGGTATGCCGGTTCCGGTGTCGCGTATCCTGATGACCACATACATGTTCCCGTGTATCGTTTCGTAAATACCGGCATGCTCAGGCACGTGACGGTACTCCGTCGTGACGGTAACACGGCCGTCTTCAGGGATGGCTTCGTAGGCGTTTATGATCAGGTTCATGATCGCCTGACTCAGATGATGCTGTGTCGCAAGAGCCCGCGGTATATTCTCTTGAAGCTCCAGATCAAGCACGCACTGCGGATGTTGCGCCTGTAGCTGTTTGAATGCGATGGAATCGATGTAGTTTCTGACCAGCGCGTTGACGTCAACCGGTTCAAGCACGTAGTTGCCGCGGCGTGCCATGGTAAGAAGATCCTGAATAACGGCCACCGCGCGGCCCGCCGACTTCTCAATTTCAACGAGCATTTCCCGCACCTCGTTGTCCTCCGGCATCGTCCGCAGGATCATGCCGGGATAGGCCACGAGCGGACCAAGTATGTTGTTCAGGTCATGCGCAACCCCACCGGCAAGAACTCCCAGTGATTCCATGCGCTCCGAGCGGGCCAGCCGGTTCTGAAGCTTCCGCTCCCTTTGTTCTGCCTGCTTCTGCTCGGTGACGTTCCTTATGATTACCGCAATCTCTCTGTTTCTGAGCGGAAGCAAGTGGGCTTCATAGCATTGCTCTTCTTCGTTCAGTTGAAGACTGTATTCGAGGCTTACAAGAGATTCTGTCGCGTGAACGCGCCGGATCGCATCGCGGAACCTGGTCCCCACATGATCCAGGGGAATATTCTGAATGCGTTTTCCGATGAGTTGATCGGGTGTGACGTAGAGGTCTGCTGCTGTTCCCACGCGATACGCGAGAATCACGCCATCAGCATCGATGTGAAAAAACAGGTCAAGAAACGCCTCAAGTACGGCCCCCAGGTCCGAGTTCGCCTGAAGAAGTTCCTGTGAACTGAGATCCAGGGATCTCTCGATCATCGCCCGGTCAGCATCGAACTCATGATAGGCCTCGTTAACGACATCAATGAACCCCTGCAGTTCCGCGGGCGCCTGATCTTCACCCCCGAAGATCCTGCGCAACTGTCGCCTCAGAAGACTGTGTAGTGCCGGCAAACCTATCTCTCCGAAAACGTTGTGATCGTCATGGTCTGATTATGCAGCTCGCACTTCACCGACGGCAGAATCGGCGAGATCTCACCGTATGAGTAAAAACCGGTAAGGGCTGCGCCTTGTCCGAGGACTTCGCGGACCCCTTCGACTTCTTCTTCGACTCTCTGCTTCAGAACCATCTTCCTTCCGACGCAGCTTATCAGTATCGCGAGTTCCGCCGAACCCGGCCCGAGCTTCTCCGCGCTCGATCTGGCGGCGCCGACCGCGCCGTCGATCAGCCGGTTGAAATTCGCCTTCATCAGGCGGGCGTAGTAGCCTTCGGGCACATCGCCCGCGAAGGTCATGCTCTCTTCCTTCTCATCAATGGCAAGAATCGTTCGAACCACGGGAGGCCCGCCGGCCGACGACCGGACTGCGAGCGGAAAGAGCAATCCGGATGCCGGAAGATCCGCGGCCTGCTCTCCCAGGTACGTCTTGTATAGTTCGAGCGCTGACTGGCCGCCCATTTCATAGAGGACGTTGCCTTCTGATTTCGTGATGACTCTCTCTGTCCCGAACGGATCCCAACCTCCCAGTGAACCGAATCCAACGCGCAGCGACGTTCCATAGAAGCCTATGACGCAGACGCTGTTCTGCTTCGAATGGCCGTCACAGATTACATACGTTTCGCCGAAGCGTGGACCGTCACCGGAAAGGCCTCCCGTAACCGTGACGCCCTCAGGCACATGTTCAGATAAGCCGCGCGCGAGGTCACTGCCATTGACCGTCAATCCATCTGAAAGGACGAGAACATGTACGAGCTCGTCATGTTCCAGCGCTTCTGCGAGTTTCCGGCCGGCATGAAAACTGTCGGCAACATCATTCATGCAGATGCTGGCGGCAGCTATGCTGGTATTCTTGAAGTGGACCGCCGTCACAGCGAGTGTATCGTCCGCGACATGGACATCCTGGATTTCGCCCGCGGTCGAACAGCCAAACAGCGTGGATCCGGGATACATCCCGGCGACTTCCTTCAGTTTCCCGCCGTCCCTGAAAAGATCCGATCCGCCAAAAGCCAGGACCAGTTGAGGTGAGCCCGCAAACTCACACGCTCGTACAGACGACCAACCCGACGCCTGCGACCACTGTTTCTGCTCGATCTGCATTCAACCCCCTCTCCACGCTCTGCTTCCTTTGTTACACCTGATGGTACAATGGTACACAAGTTTATCGTTGGAAGCAAGTCCGGTCCCGTAGCGTCGGTCCTGTCTCGGACTGCGGTACTCGATGCGCAGCGTAAAGTCATGGCTCCTGCCGTTCAGGTTGATTATATTGCGTGAATGCGTGAGTTGTTCAATCGAGTCCGCCGAGGTTGGTTGAAGAGAAAGTTCTTCATTCTTTTTTGCAGCTTGCTGGGGCTTCTGATTCTCCGCCCGTTTCTTGATCCGGTCAGCATTGTGGGTCAACCGATTCAGGATTTGCTCCTCGTCCTGGTAATCCTCACTTCCGTCGCCGCGGTCACAAATCGTCACGGCCTGAAGTGGGTGTCCGTGGGCGCGGCCCTCGCGGCCTTCTTCTGGCGACTTCTCGCCACGTGGGCCGGCCTGCCGTGGATGGCCGGGGGAACCTATGTTCTCCATCTCTTCTTCTTTGGGCTCACGGCTACGATCATCCTCGGCCACGTCCTGGGGCACGGACGCGTTACGACGGACATGATCTTCGGCTCGCTCAGTGTCTACCTCCTGCTCGGCCTGATCTGGGCGCTCCTCTTCTTCCTCATCGAAAAGTTCTATCCCGGATCGTTCGCGGCCACCGCGGGACAGAATATATCCAAGGGCCTGATTTACGTGCATCCGACGCGTGTACCTGACCTGGTCTACTTCAGCTATGCCAGCCTGACTACCATCGGTTACGGCGACATTTATCCCGTCGCTCCCGTCGCGCGCACGCTCGCTGTATTGGAAGGGGTCAATCCGTGAGCCGGCGGAGGACCCTGGGTTGGATCAGCCAGAGCAGGGCGCCGGTGCTTATTGCCGGGGAGGCGGTAAATTGGATACAGCAGGCTCCCGCTTTCTTGAAGACAATGTCTGTGTCGGGGCTACCGGTTATGAACTGCGAGGCTATGACGGCCATGTCGGGCATATGACCCACAATCATGATGTCGCCCGGCCTGCCGGAACAGCAGGCCACCACGTCCTCAACAACAGCCCCCGGCACAAGTCCATCATTCAGTTCAAGCTTCGCCTTCGGCGCAAGAATCTCCCGCATGATTTCGGCGGTTTCTTTTGCCCGGACCAGAGGACTGGCAATGATGAAGGCGGGGTTGCAGTCGAGAACGCGAAGGCCGCGGGCGGCCTCCCCGGTCTTTTGAATTCCGTCTTCGGAAAGCATCCGGTCGGCATCGCTTTTCACGCCGTTCCTGCCGATGTCTACGGCTATTCCATGCCGAACAAGATAAAGGTTCATTCAGCCGCGCCCTTCTTGAGTTGCCGCCGTATCGTTTTCAGGTACTTCTTACCATGGAACTTTTTCCACACTTCCGCAAATTTGCCGAGGGCGCCTTCTCTATAGGCCGACAGATACGGTCGCAGTGACTCCGGCGCTTGAACCGCTTCGGTCTCAATCGCCTCAATATGAACATCCATATCATGGACATCGCCAAGTGACGCCGTAACAAGTTTGAGATCGCCCGCCAATCGCTGCATTCCTTTTCCAAGAACCGGAGCCGTGAATTCGGCCCAGTACCGCTCGCGACGGCACAGTCTGCGGATGCGGTGCAACTCCTCGGGTTCAAGGTGTTCCGCATCACACGTTGTCTTCGCAATACGTTTGAATGTTTTCCGGAGCCTGCGCGCGGCAAACTTCCTGAAGGACTTCCCGTCTTCTCTCCCTATCAGCCGCGGCAGTTCAATACGCACGAGGAACGCCAGCCGCTTCATGACGTCCCGAAGTTCATCACTCTCCAGAATGGGCCGCAGTTCCTCGTCAGAGTTCCGGGCCCTGACCTCCTGCGACTCCATGTAGCGCTTCCATGCTTTATCGCGAGCGTCAATCAGTGCCTCCCTCTTGAGAAATTCAATCCACACGTCCGTGTCACGCGCGGAACCGAGGCGACGATTGAAATCCTGGATTCTTCTGTCGGCTTCTTCCGCCCCCGTCTCCCGAATCAACGGCTTGAAAAGGGCTATGGCGGAACGGCATCGCCGGAGAGCGACTCTTACATCATGCAGATGTTCGGGGTTTACACCCGCAATCGCGCCGGGCACGTTGCTTTTCGCGATTCGATACTGTGACACGAGCAGTCGCCGGCATGTCTCCAGGGCGGAATCCCCTGCCCGGACCACGCCCTCGAATCCCGTTCCTCCGGGCCTCTTTTCCACAAACGCGAGCCCGACGGGAAGAACCCTTCTCCACAGGTCCGCCTTTTCTTCAAGCTGATCGTGAACACCGCGGTACCAACTTCCGAGATAGGTGAGTGTGGCGACGCGGTTTTGAATGGTGACAGACTCGATGGATGCGTCCTGCAGATGAGAATGATCCATCGCGTCGGCCACACGCAGTATGGCCCCCAGCCGGAGTGCGAGCTCTTTGTCCGGCGCGGCCGAGATCACTTCATGATCCAGCATTGAACTGTTCTTTCCTGAGTGCAGGAATGCTATCGCGGCCATCATGCGCCGCTGATCTTCCGGGATTCCGGGCAGATCCGCGGACAGGATAATGTGCGCGCTTTCTTCCGCATGTCCATCCTGGCGGACGGCATACCCGATATCGTGGAGGATTCCGGCTGTTTCCAGCAAGGCGCGGGACCCGGATGGAAGATCAAACACATCGCGGGTCAGATCGAACAGCTCCAGAGCGAGGTCGGTGACGTATTGTGTGTGCAGGATTTCGTTATCGTGCTTCTCGCAAAGAACACGCAAAGCTCCTGCTAAATCTGTCATTATCTTCTATCCGTGCCTTCCGGCTTGTGCGGTTCAAAGGTCGTGCGTTTTGTCTGCCGGTTCCGCTGGGCAGCTTCCTGAGCCGTGCGATAGAGAATTTGCTGACTCTGCCGTTTCTTCCCCGCGTCGGGTCTGACATAGGCTCCGTCCGGTTGCAGTACGGAAGCTTTCACCGTATCTTGAAAATGTACCTCAAGGTACTTCGTCAGTTTCTTCCTGCTGGCCGCGTCATCTATCGGCGTCAGAAGTTCCACCCTCTTGTCCAGATTGCGCGGCATCCAATCTGCACTGGAGATGTAAACCTGCGGCTCGCCGCCGTGGTAGAAGTAGAAAATCCGCGCGTGTTCGAGATAGCGGTCGATGATGCTGGTGACCATAATGTTCTCGCTGAGACCTTTTACGCCGGGGCGAAGACAACAGATGCCCCTGACATTCAGAAGCACTTCTACGCCTGCCTGCGAAGCGTCGTAGAGAGCCTTGATGATGGTCGGATCGACCAGCGAATTCATCTTCGCCATGATCTTCGCTTTGCGGCCCTGCTGTTTTCTCTGTGTTTCCCCCTGGATCATCGCCATCACTTGATCGCGCAGACCTATGGGCGCGGCATTGAGCTTTCGAAAACTGCGCGGTTCGGAATATCCGCTGATCATGTTGAAAAAGGCTGACGCATCCGCGCCCAGGTCAGGGTCACAGGTCAGGTAGCTTATATCACCATACATCTTCGCGGTGGCTTCGTTGTAATTACCCGTGCCGAAATGCATATAGCGCACGATGCCGTGAGGTTCGCGCCTGACAACGATACAGATCTTCGCGTGCGTCTTAAATCCTTTGACGCCGTAAATGACCTGCACACCCTCTTCCTCAAGCCGTTTGGCCCATCCGATATTGCGCGCTTCATCGAAGCGTGCCTTGAGTTCCACCAGGGCGGTTACCGACTTCCCGTTCGCGGCCGCCCGCCGCAGGGCATTCACAATGGGACTGTTCCGGCTTGTTCGATACAGGATCTGCTTGATCGCGAGGACATCAGGATCGTCCGCCGCTTCGTCCACAAAACGAAGCACGGGATCGAAACTTTCATACGGATGGTAGAGAAGCAGATTCCGCCGCGCGATTTCCATGAATATGCTCTCTTTAGGATCGATCATCGGAGACGGTTGAGGCGTCCACGATTCGTACTTGAGATGCTCAAAACCATCCATGGTTGCCTGGCTCATGAAGTCGTCGAGCCCGATCGGGCCGGAGATACGATACACGTCCCTGGTCCGCGTCCGCAGGCAGCGCGTGAGAAATGCGAGCGCCGCTCTTGAGACCGTATCAGCAACGGCGAGACGCACGCAGTCGCTCGTTCTCCGTGCGGCAAGAATATCTTCCATACCCGCGAGGAGATCGGAGGCCATATCCTCCCGCACCGCGAGATCCGCATTGCGCGTAATCCTGAACGACACGCACTCCAGCACCTCAATTCCGGGAAAGAACTTGCCGACGTACGCGCTCACCAGGTCCTCGACCAGCATGTACTCGTAACCGGACTCCGAGGGCAGGCTGACAAAGCGCGACATGTTGCCCGGCATGGGAATCAGCGCATAGCGGGCGCGCCTTGAGTTCTTTTCGGGTGCCAGGCGAACGAGCAGGTTTTCCGCGAGATTCTTGAGGACAGGAAACGCGGACGCCGATTCGAGGGCCATCGGCGTTATCACGGGATACACTTCCGCGTCGAAAAATCGGTCGATATGCTCGCTCTGACGGTCCGTCAGTTCATTTGAGCGGACGCGCTTGATCCCGTTTTCGCGAAGCATCGGATCCAACTCTTTCAGATAAACGTCATACTGGTCTTTCACCATCCGGTGAACCCGCTGGCTGATCGCCTCCAATTGACGGAGCGGCGTCAGGCCTGACGGATCTTTTGTCCGGCGTCCGGCATCATGGACCATCTGCAGACCGCCGACCCGCACCATGAAGAATTCGTTCAGGTTGGAGGCCGTGATGGCTAGAAACTTGAGCCGCTCCAGCAGGGGAACGTTGGAATCCAGCGCTTCATTCAGCACCCGCTGATTGAACTCAAGCCAGCTCAGTTCCCGATTGAGAAACAGGTCTTCCTTTTTCGCCATAATGCCGCCCTATACCTTGTCCGTTCTTAGAATCACTTCCATGCCGTAGACCCTTTCGAATAGATTCGCCTTCTTGCTCAGCGCCATCTGTTCGAGCGTCGCGTCGGCCACGTTCCTGGCCGTTATAGTCAGTCTTTTGGGTTCCACCTGTATCTCGATTTCGCGGAGGCGCCTTTCTTGTCCTCGGTTGAGGGCATCCGCTACACGCAGAATCGCCGCGAGTTTGCTGACGGCAATGCGGTCGAATCTGTCCAGAAGGGCATAGAACTCGTGCGTTGGTCTTGGAATCGCCCGCCGGTGATACCGGGCGACGATCGCGGCCAATTCCAGGTCTTTCGCGCCGAGACCGAAAAG
>JAHIZV010000113.1 GCA_018814445.1 Verrucomicrobiota bacterium
CCGCCATATCAACTCTCCTTTTTGCCCAATGCAGACCCTAATTGATGAAGAGCCCTCAAAATCGTTTCTCGGGAAACCGCGAAGGAAAACCGAAGATAGCCTTCGCCGCCCATCCCGTAAGCCGTGCCGGGAACGGTGACTACACCGGCTTCATTCAGAAGGAACTCCGCCGCCTGCTCTGAAGACATTCCGAGTCCCTGGATATTCACAAACGCGTAAAATGTGGCGTCCACCTTTGAGCACGACATTCCCCTGATACCGTTCAGGCCGCCAATAAGAAGATCACGGCGCGCCCTGTACTCATCACGCATCTCGCGAATACAGTCCTGCGGGCCCTGCAGAGCCTCCATGGCGGCCATCTGCACGAAGGAGGCAACGCTGGTGGCCGAGTTCTGGTGCATCGGAAGAGCAGACGAAACAAGTGACGCGGGGCCGATGAGGTATCCGATACGCCACCCCGTCATGGCATAGGTCTTGGACCATCCGTTGATAATGACCGTGCGATCCTCTACCCCCGCGAGTTGGCGAAAACTCACGAAAGAATCAGTACTGAAGATCAACTCGTCATATATCTCGTCCGAGATAATGACGAGATCTCTCTCCACCGCCAGATCACGGACCCCTTCAAGCATACCACGGCTCCAGATCGATCCTGTGGGATTGCAGGGATTGTTGATCACGACCGCTTTGGTTCTGGACGTTATCGCGTCTCGTATTTTCACCAGAGAGGGAATGAAACCATCAAGCTCCTCGCCCACAACGTATACGGGCTTTCCTCCTGCCATGGCGGTCATCTCGGCGTAGCTGACCCAGCAGGGAGACGGCAGCAGAATCTCATCGCCTTCGTTCAGGATCGTGAGAAGGACAGTCAGAATGGCCTGTTTCGCGCCGGGCGTTACTATGATTTCCGTCGAGGGATTCGGGCGATCTCCATAAAGACGCTGGAAACGGTCTGCGATGGCGGAGAGTAGTTCCGGATAGCCCTTCGATGGCGCATAGTGCGTGTACCCGCTGTTCAGAGCTTTGACAGCGGCCATCTTGATATGACCGGGAGTATCGAAATCGGGTTCTCCCGTCGAGAAGTCGAGCACTTCTATCCCGGCAGCCCTCATGTCTCTTGCCCTCTGAGCCATCGCGATGGATGCCGGAGGCTTGATCTCACCGACCCGTCTTGACAGCAGATCTGCCTTCATTCTGATTTGCTCCTGACCACAAACTCGACCAGGGCCTCGGCTCTGTCAGCGCGGCCAACGGCCTCTTCCCGTGTGTCCCCCGTCGCAATAAGGAATCCCGGTCGTTCACCGTCTCCCGTAATGTCCTTTAGAAGGTCGCCGGGCCTCACGTCGATAACAATGTCCGTGATGCCATCCATCCGCCTGGCGTCTTCCACGCCACGGACTTCCACAAGTTCTCCTCGCCGGGAGGGATTGAAGAACCTGAGAACGGCTCCCTTTTGAAACCTGGGCTCGATATCAGGCTCGATACCCAGAGCCATCTTGACGGTCTCCCGGACGGCATCGACCCCCGACACAAGAGGAATCATGTCAGAGAAGACCCTGAATCCCCCGCCCCGCGCCGCTATTTCGACGAATTTCGGTCCGTCCCCCGTCACCATCAGCTCAGCATGTGTCGCTCCGCAGTCGATGCCGAGAGACAACACCGCCCGCTCCACCATGGACCGTATTTCCTGCTGGATCGCCCCGCTGAAGAAGGGCGGGTACGTCAAACAGATCGCCACACAGTTGGGAAACGGAACATGCTTCTTGTCCGATATCGCGAGCACCGAAGTTCTGCCGTTGTAAGTAAGACTTTCAACCGTGACCTCGGTGCCCTTCATGAACTCTTCAATGATGACTTTCTGCTTACGAGACCTGCTGTGAGCAAGGTGGAATGCCTCAGGCAACCCAACTTCACTTTCCACCCGCGAAATCCCCCTGCTGCCCGCGCTGTCGACCGGTTTGACGACGACGGGAAACCCTATATCCCGTGCGGCGGCAAGCGCTTCCTGTTCGTCGATGGCGAGGCGGAACTGCGGGCCGGCGATGCCGGCTTCGGCGAACCGGTTGCGCATCACCCACTTGTCCGTTGCCGCCAGGGCCGCGCCAGTCGATATTCCGGGCAGGCCGAGTTCCTCGGCTATCCTCGCCGCGGGCGGAACGCCGACTTCCGTGCAGATCGACACCACCGCATCGATCTCCAATCGGCGCGCAAGCTCGAGGCAGGCCTCCGGGTCTGAAATGTCCAACACATACCGCTCATCGGCCTTGGCCAGTCCGGGCGCGTCCTCGCTGCCATCCACGGCAATGACAAAAGCCCCGAGATCTCTTCCAGCCTCGATCGCAGGCAGTTGGTAAAGACCCGCGCCGAGAACCATGAGTTTCTTCTTTTCGCTTTTCATGAATCTCCGGCTAGGTCAGTCGCTGAAATCCTGAATGACCGACGGGACCATGCAGGCGTTTTTCGACGCTCTCTTCCGCACAGGCGTCGGCCAGTTCCCTGAACACCTCAGTGACCACCGCTTCGTATGCGTTCAGATCATCGTGGGAATGCGCATAGGTCGCATAGAACGCACCATTGTCGAGGAACCCGCGCTCCAGCATCAACTGGCAGAGAAGGGTCTGCACGGCGCGCGCGTTCGGATAGTCGAATCCGACGTGAGCCAGCGGCGGCATATCCGGATGTCCGGCATGAGCCTTGAGCCCGCTCGCCTCCGCGGCGGCATTCCATATCTTCTGCATGCGGAGGCCCATCTCCGAAAGGTGTTCATGCACGTTCTCTTTTCGATATTTCTTGATCATCGCAAGCGCAGCCGCGAAACCTACGCGTTCAGTCCAGTAGGTACTGCTGATGAAGGTGTCCTGCGCTGCATTCATAATGTCTCTTCGCCCAATGACCGCGCCGATCGGATAACCGTTCCCAAGCGCCTTGGAGAACACGGCGACATCCGGCTCGACCCCGTACACCATATGCACGCCGCCGCAGTTAAGACGGAATCCGGAGCTGATCTCGTCGAAGATCAGTACGGCGCCGATCTCGGATGCGATGCGCCTCAGACCGGAGAGGAAGTCAGGAGCAGGCTTCTCATGCCTCTGAGGCTCACAGACAATGACGCCGATATCTGAGCCTTCTTTGCGGACAAGCTCTTCCAGCTCTTCGACGTGATTGTGACGGAAGGCCAGCGCGGTGCCCTCAAGCTCCTGCGGCACGCCCGCAGGATTCAAACCGGACAGAAGGAGTCCCTTCTTGCCCAGGATGTCCGGTTTCGCGAGATTCGCCGCCAGGTACCAGTCTGACCATCCGTGATAGCCAGCAAACGCGACTTTTGATTTTCCGGACGCGGCACGCGCGATCCGAATCGCTACAGCGACGCTCTCCCCGCCCGTGCGCGTGAACCGTGTCATGTCCGCCCACGGATGCAGTTCGCAGAGCAATTCCGCCAACTCGACTTCATCGGGACAGTTGAGCGTCGACATGTTTCCCGCATCAACCGCGGCCTTCACCGCGGCGTTAACGTCGGGATCGGCGTAGCCGAGGATGCATGAGCCGACGCCGTTATGAGTCACGTCGATGTACTCGCGGCCGTCGAGGTCCCATACATGGCAACCTTTGGCGCGCTCGTAGTAGGACGGCCAATGATCCGGAAGAAACATCTCCGGCCTCTTGGAAAGGAGTTGCGTGCCTCCGGGTATGAGTCCCTTGGCCTTTTCGTAAAGCTGCTGACCGCGATTAGCTTTCTGATTCATTCTGCAATGCCTCGTTGTAGGGGATATGAGCGTTGATGGCGGCGATCTCGGGATGTTCGTCCAGAACAGCCAGTATCTCCTCCATGTATCCAAACTGTGATTTCTCCGCCAGATGCGCCGCAACCTGCGTCAACATCTCCAGGTCCTCCGGACGGTCCAGGGTCCAGCGGTGATGACTGTAGTCGACGGGTGATACGAGTCTCTTGATTCGGAATTCGTCGGGATGAGTGGGGATGTAGTAGGTCACGTGCTCTCTGAAAAGCGGATCCTTTATGTTCTCCCACAGTTGTTCAAGCACACTCATTCGGACCACGTCCGTATCCAGCCCATCGGGATAAGTAGGAATCACGCCGGTGGTCGCGTAGTCGCATTCATCGTCGTCAAGAAGCAGGTTCAGAACCTGTGTGCTGACTTTCGGGTCGATATACGGACAGTCCGCGGTAATACGCATGACGGCATCGGCCTTCACCCAGCGCGCGGCCTGCACGTACCGGTCCAGCACGTCGTTCTCACTGCCGCGAAAACAGGGAATGTCATGCTTATCACAGTAACCCACCAGACGGTCGTCTGAGGCCTCGACCGTCGTGGCCACGATCACCTTCGACAAACCTTCGACCATGCTCACCCGGTCGAACACCTGCTGAATAACGGGTGCGCCCGCCAACTCCATCAGGACTTTTCCCGGCAATCGGGAAGAGCCCAGTCTTGCCTGTATTATCGCCACTGCATTCATCTTCTCACCTTGGGTTCCATAAAGAGGGATTCACGAGGACTTCCGTTTCGCCCTCCCACTGTTCATCCCACAAATCGCAAAGTTCAGCTCCACCGTCGGCCGCAGAAACAAGCGCGCAATTCTCCTCGATCTGCCGGGGCGCCTCCGCGCCGATGACAAGAGGACTGTTTTGATAGCGAGTCCTCGCATAGAAGAGGGCGAACCACGCGCGACGCACATCATGAGCCGCACAGAACTCATTCAATTGCGCGACAGCCTTGCGGGCGCCGGGGATGGCATCGGGGACCTCATCGGGGGCCATCAGCAAAAGCCCCTGCAGAAAGACACTTCTCACCCAGACTTCTTTCCCGTTCTTGCGGGCAACATCAAACACGCCCCGCGTCATCATGCGATGATCAAAGGCATTTGCCGGAACCTGTATCAAATCGACCCTATCGTCACGCAAGGCTTCCAACGCAACCTCCGGCGAATAGACGGAGACGCCTATCCTCTGCGCCGTCCCGGCCTGTTTTATATCCATGAGTGCTGATCCCAACCCGTCGTTCCATTGCGCCCACTGTCCCTCATGATGCAGAAGCAGACCATGCAGCATGGGCACATGCAGATTCGCGACCGACTGCCGAACGCTCTCGCGTAACGCGTGCTCTCCCCCGTCGACGGCCACGGGGGAAAGCTTGGTCACAACCCGGGCTTCTTCTGCAACGCCAAGACGCCGAAGACTCTCACCAAGAACCCGTTCGCTGCGACCATAGGCCTGTGCCGTATCAAAACGATGGATGCCTTCCCTCCACGCGGCCGACACAATAGCTGCGGCCGTGTCCGGATCAGGCTGGCCGGACTGATTCGAAATGCCGTAGTCCATTCCGAGCTGGGCCGTGCCCAAAGCGAGCGGCATTTCTCGAAATGCATCAGCCATACTTCTCACGGAACTCCTGTTCGAGCATACCCATCCACACTCCGTCGACGTAGTGACTCTGCCTGTTTACGTTTTCCCGCAGCCGGCCCTCTTCGCGAAAACCAAGGTTTTCGTAACATTTGATCGCGCGTTCGTTGTCGGCCGTAACTCCGAGTGCGACGCGATGCAATCCCAGAACATCAAACGCATGCTGCAATGTGAGCAGGATCGCCTCACTGCCATAACCTTTGCCCCGCGCATCCGCGTCGCCGATCATGATGCCGAGCAGTGCGTTGTTGTGGACCTTGTTGACCGGCTCGAGCTTCACGTTACCTATGTGCCGATCTCCGTCTTTCAACACAACCGCAAGAAAGAGGACATCGTTCCTGTTCTCATACTTCACGATGTACTGCCTGAGAGACTTGATTGTTTCTTCGTGTCTACCCGACTCCATGTAGCGGGTGGTGTCCGGATCATTGAGCCAGCGCGCATACTCCGGCGTGGCGTCGGACATGGCTATCCGCCGCAGGTACACACGCTCACCTTCAAGACGCAGTTCATTCATGCCGTAAACACCTGCGATCGATTCTTGAACAGAAGGAAACGAAGCGAACGAAGAGATTTGGTCCGGCGCCTCATTATCATTTCCTTCTTCTTAGTGTTCTTCGTTATCTTCTGTTCAAACGTCAGCCGTTTTCATAACGGCATCCACGACGCATCGCACATCGTCGTCTGTCATAGCCGGATAGAGGGGCAAACTGAGGCAGCGCTGGTAGCAGGCTTCCGCCGCGGGACATTTGCCCGGAGCGTACCCGTGCTTCTCACGATAGTAGGGCTGGAGGTGAACAGGGATATAGTGGACCTGGGTACCAACTCCACGCTCGCGCAGTTCAGCCATCATACCTGTTCGCGTCTTTCCAATGGCATCGAAATCGATCTGAAGGACATAGAGGTGCCAGGCGGGGGTGCCAGGCGGCACGACAGACGGAGGACAGAGGACAGAGGACAGATGCCCGAATGCATCGTTGTATTGATCAACGACTTCCTGGCGGCGGGTGACAAACCTATCCAGTTTTTTCAACTGAGACATCCCCAGAGCGCATTGAATGTCGGTAATTCTGTAGTTGAAACCGAGTTCGGTCATAGCGTAGAGCCAGGGGGCGGAGGGCGGATGACCGAGGACAGATGACAGTTCTGCAACCGGGTCGGCCTTCCGTGCTCCGTCTTCTGTCTTCCGAACCATCCCATGGTTTCTGAACAGTCGACAGCAATCGGCAAGGGCCTGATCATTGGTCATAATCGCCCCACCCTCACCCGTGGTCATAGTCTTTACAGGATGAAAGCTGAATATGGTCATATCGACCCACGGGAAGCCGCCTACTTTCTGGTCATCGAGTGATCCGCCTATCGCATGGCAGGCGTCCTCAATGACGATCGCGCCCTGTTCATGAATCCAATCCGCCATCTCCTTCGTCACACACGGATATCCTGCAAAATCCACAGCGACGACAGCCTTCACGTCGTCTTTCCATGCCGCCTTCAGCGTTTCCAGTGAAACACAGAGTGTTTCCGGATCAATGTCCGCGAAATCCGCTGTTGCCCCCACGAATTCAGCACAGTTCGCCGACGCGAGAAACGTATTCGCGCTGGTCAATACTCGATCGCCCGGACCAATACCCGCAGCCAGCATGGCAACATGAAGCGCCGCCGTGCCATTGCTGACAGCTACGGCATGGCAAGCAGCGCAGTAGTCTGCCAGGGCGCGCTCGAACTGCTCAACGGCCGGACCACAGGTCAGAAAGTCGGACTGAAGAACATCGATAACCGCATCAATGTCCGACTGGTCTATCGATTGTTTTCCGTACGGAACGAAGGACGAGGACGGAGGACCGATGACAGAAGGCGGATTCTTGTCGTTCTTTTTACTCATTGAATGCTCTGCAGAACTTCTCTGGTGACGACATCATGGAGCCCAGCATACGACCAACCGACCTGGTTATCTCGATCCGTTCAGCATGGATGTCGGAATCTATCAACTCACATGCGAGAGCCGTGTTAAGCCAATGGCGTGTCTCTGCTTGCTCACCATCGGCATCGGACAGCTTGCTGACGAAATGGGCCTGATATCTTCGTTTCTGCCATGCTTCCGCGATATTCGATCCAATGGACCGCGACGACCGACGAATCTGGTCCGTAAGAGAGAATCTTTCTTCTCGAGGAAAGGACCGACTCATCCGAAATATCTTCTGTTGCAACACGAACGCTTCCTGATACACATTCAAGTCTTCAAAGCTCATCAACCTCTTTGCCATTCCTCATCTCCACCCCCTGATTTCTTCAAACCCTACAGAACCTACTCTCGACCGTCCTCTGCCTTCCGTCTTCTGTCTTCACGCGGACGCAAGTCCGCGCTCACTCGCCCACTCCTTCGCTTCAGGCAGATCCAGACCTGCTATCATTTCGGCGAGCTGTTCGTCGGTAACCCATTCCGTGTTGTTGTCACTCCCGCAGTAGAAGCCCTCTGGACACAGTTCGCCGCCGCGATCGGCGTGCCATGAATCATCCCACCACGGGAACGTGGGTTTGATTACGTAGTGGTTCTCGAAACTGATGGTCTGCCTGCCGTCATCAACGGGAATCATCACTTCATGAAGTTTCTCGCCCGGACGGATCCCTACCACAGGACATTTACAGTCCGGGTCGATGACGCGCGCGAGGTCGATCACTTTCATGCTGGGAATCTTCGGAACCCATATCTCTCCGCCACGCATATGCAGGAGCGCGTTCATTACAAGCGCGGCTCCCTGCTCGAGAGTGATCCAGAACCGCGTCATACGTTCATCCGTGATCGGCAGTTCACCCGTGTGCCGCTGTCGAAGAAAAAACGGGATGACGCTTCCCCGGCTGCCGACGACATTGCCGTAACGAACAACGCAAAACCGCGTTCCGTGTTTTCCACTGTAGCTGTTGCCCGAGACGAAAAGCTTGTCGGAACAGAGTTTGGTGGCCCCGTACAGGTTGATCGGGTTGGCGGCCTTGTCCGTACTCAGCGCAACCACGTGTTTTACGTCGTTGTCAATCGCCGCATTGATAACGTTCTCGGCTCCGATAACATTGGTTTTGACGAACTCGAACGGATTGTACTCCGCGGCGGGAACCTGTTTGAGAGCCGCGGCATGAATCACGTAATCCACACCTTCCATGGCGCGCATCAGCCGCCCTCCGTCGCGAACGTCCCCGAGAAAGAAGCGCAGGCGATTCTGTTCCTCAGGCGTGTACAGATGCAGCATCTGGAACTGCTTGAATTCATCCCGGCTGAAGATGACGATTCGCGCCTTCTTTGTTCCGTCAAGGATGATCCGGGTGAGTGCTTTTCCCAGAGATCCCGTACCTCCCGTAATCAGAATGCGCGATCCTTCGAGATGGTCCAATGGGCGTAGTGTGATCATAGTTGCACCTGCTGGTGTTAGTTATCAGTTACTGGTTTTCGGGTGAGGAATCCTGAGCTTCACCTTCGTACTCGATATCGATGAACATGCCCCAGAGCGTGTTGACGTCCGGGGGGGGCTCCCAGAGCCAGAAGTCCTTGCTGGGCTTGCCGTAGCTGTCGTAAACGATGAGGACTCGGTTCGGCTCCACCTCAACGGCAGTAATATACCCGCTGGTCTTCTCGTCGGCCGAAGAGATGATGGTCTTTCTTCCCCAAGTCTTCCCGTTATCCAGGCTGAAGAGCAGATTATTGCCGGGCCTCCCGTAGGCCATCATCAGAATGCCGTTCTCCGTCTCGACAAACATCGGCATGACACCGGGCTCGCGGAAATCTTCGCGCTGCCATGTTTTCCCGTCATCGACACTTCGGGACATGATGATCGGGCGGTGAATTTTCCACTGACTGCGCATGGCCGAAAGTATGTCGCCGTTCTTGAGCCTGATAATGTCCGGCTCACACGGCCCCAGCCCTTCAGCCACTTTATCCGGCGTCTTGGCAATGTCAGAGTAGTAGCTGTAGCTCTGACCCCCGTCGGCCGATATAAACACAGAAGAGACATAGTCCGTCATGCTGTCCATCTTCACTTTTGGATGCGGATCCGGGTAGTCGTAGACGTAGTACGCGGCAATCAGGTGACTGCCGTCCGGCAAAAGAACGCCCCGGGGCGATATGCACACGACCTGCTTCACGCCAGGCGGGAGTTGGAACTGAATCTTGCGGGGACCGAACCAGATCTCTCCGTCAGAGCTCCAGATGCCCCGGTTCTCCGCTTGCATGACGTTCTTCTTGAACTTCATGACGCGGTCCTGCCCGATAAATGTTCCATCCTGTAGACGGACCGCACCCCATCCGTATCCGTAGTACCACTTCAGCTTCTCTCCCTTCTTCCCCTCGGTGGCATGCGGCACACCGTCAGCCCATATGAACGGATCGCCGAAATTCCACGTCTTTCCGCCATCATCGCTGTACGCAGGCCAGTCGACAGCAAGAGTCTGTCCGCCATGCTCTTTGCCGGCCTTTGCGTAGTAGGCCAGGTTGATTCTCTTGTCGGACTGCACCATCAGGTTCGGATGAGATACACTGCCTCTCTGCGTGTAGGAATCGGACTGCGCGATGACAAAAGGTTTTCCCTTCGTGATCTTCAGGCCCCTGAAACGAAAGCGGTCAACCGGATTCAGGGCAGACGGAAGCAGTGACGGCCCCGAAACGGACGTGCAACCACATAGAACGATTACGCATAGCGCGAGAAGGGAAGTCCTCTTTGCGGATAAATGGAACATCGAATCCATGCGGAAAGATTTCTAGCCGGCCCCGATGTTGTCGTCCCGCAACTCAATATTGCCCGCCGCACGCCATTCATATGGTATGTAGAGCTTGGCGCCCATCGACCCTTTGACGCGGTTCGCGTCTCCGACTCCGGATAGGCACGGGATCCCATCGTCATTGACGGTAAACGGAGTCGGCGCAAACGAGTCGGCCAGTTTGGCCCCGCAGATCCAGTCGCGAATGCCCGCGCTGACGCGGTAGAATTCGCCGGACGACAGGTAAAGGGAGGGAAGACGAATCTGCAGGACGCCGCGCCCTTTGCGACACCGAATGTAGTGTCCGTCATCGTACATGCTGAACCCGGTCAGCGCGTGCGCCTGCTCCAGATGATGCAGATGAATCCAGACTCGGGCGCAGGACACATCCTCAAAGGCCTCCAAATCGAAGTTGAGGGTGACCGGTTGTCCGGCGGGCAGATCCGTTACCCGCTCCCCTGCCCCGTCCGTCCAGTACATGTCGTGAATCAGAAGAGGATGCCCGCTGCGAGACGTGTCGAGCCGGCCCTGATCCAGCGGCGCGGCCATGAACTGACGATAACGCCGCAGCATGTCGTCGGCCTCCCCTTCGGCAACGATCCGGCCGTGATCCAGCCAGACGACGCGGCTGCACATGGATTGAATGAAGAGATGATTGTGGGAAACGGTCACGATCGTCTTTCCGGACTGGGCAAGCTTCAGCGAGTAATCCGTGCACTTTCTCTGGAACGCCGCATCGCCTACCGCCAGCACCTCGTCGATGAGCAGGACATCCGGGTCCACATGGACGGCGATACTGAAACCCAGACGAACCAGCATACCCGAACTGTATTTCTTCACTGGGGAATCGATGAATTCGCGAATTCCCGAGAACTCGATGATGTCTTCCAGGCGGGAGTTAATTTCTTTCGTGGTCAGCCCGAGAATCGATGCGTTGATGTAGATATTCTCCCGCCCGGACAAGGTGGGATGAAATCCGGCGCCGAGAGCGATCAGTGCCTGCAGACGGCCCCGTATCTGGACTCGGCCATCCGTCGGACCATAGATACCGCTGAGAACAGAGAAAAGCGTGCTCTTGCCCGCGCCGTTCGCCCCGACAAGCCCGACGCTCTCCCCCTTCCTGACCTCGAGCGATACATCCTGGAGCGCCCAGAATTCAGTTGGGCGAAGGCCGGCGTCTGAAACTTGAGACCTGAAACCTGAATCCTGAGTATTGGCGGAGACCGGCACCTGGGAACGGTCGTCGTTGATCCGGGCTTCCAGACCTTCTGAGCGGAAACGGTGCGGTATGAGCGCGGCCTTCCCTATGTCAACCAGGCCATAGTACATCGCGCGCTTCAGACTGCGCGCGAACTTCTTGCTCACGTGCTCTACTTTTATGGCAACAGAATTATCCATGAATCGTCTTCCGTCCTCTGCCTTCCGACTTCTGTCTAAATCCTCTCCGCCAGCAGGGGCTCGCAGATATGGAAGAACCGCCAACCGAGGGCAAAGACAAGAACGCTCACGGCTGCGGAGATCCAATATGCCGGGCCGGCGAGCAGAACTTCACCGGTTGTCAACTGCCTGACTGTTACAATCACGTGCGTTACGGGATTGAGGGTATGCAGCCAATAGAGAATCGTCTCCCAGATCGTAGCGATATCTTCGTATTTCGGTGTGCGGTAGACGGTGGGAGTGAGAAACATTCCGAATTGAAAAGCAAACTGCAGGATTCTGCTGACATCGTTCATCATGGTGTTCAGGGGCGCGAAGAAGAGTGAGAGGCCCAGCGCCAGGAATACGATCGGCAGGCAGTAGAGCGGAAAAAGAACTGACTGCCATGCAGGGACGAACCGTTGCACGGCGAACACCAGCGCGACAATCAGCGCGTTGACCGCCGCAGTCACCAGCAGGCTCACTGTGGCGCTCAGAACCAGCGTCTCCCGCGGAAAGTAGATCTTTGATACAAGCGCTCCCGCATTCGAGATACTCGTTGTGCTCGTCATCGTGAACTGAGTGAAAAGCTGCCAGATCGTGATCCCGATCAGCGTGAATAGCGTGTAAGGAAGAAGCTCTCCCTCCATCGGAACGTTGAAGATATTTGCGCTTCTCAAGACGGTGAAAACAACAGTCGTGGCAATCGGAGGCAGGGCGACCCAGAGATATCCAAGAAAGGACTGCCGGAATTGCCCTGCAATATTGCGCAGGGCCAGCCGGTTAATCAACTCGCGGAACTGCCATATCTCAGCAAACATATGCTTCCACGCGCTCAGGGCAATCCGATCCTCGCCCGATGAGTCGTAGACGGTCACCTGCTCATGTACGTTCTGCTTCATTCTTCTGCGTTCATCTTTCGTCATTCGTGCAGGCTTCGCCCCGGTCAGTTCCCGGAAGAGAACCTACGCCCAACTCCGTTCGACTTCTTGACGGGCTCATTGCCCTGACCGCATTCCCACTACAGCATCCGCCTTGTCAGAGGATTGTTCAGCAATCGGCTGATCCGCGCGCGATAATCCTCGGCCTCGCGCAGTCGACTGCGAAGGAAGGCGGTGGCCTCTTCGTCCTTCCCGTTTTCTTCCTCAAGCAGTTCGATGCTTCTCTCGATTTGCGAGTGAGCAGATTCCAGCTTCTTGTTGATTGACACCAGAAATCCCTCGCGCAGAAGCTTACTGAGATCCGTTTGCGCCCGGTAGTAGTCGCGGCGATCGCCCTGCTTCCACACCCTCTCCAAAGCGCCCCAGCTCTCAAGCTGACGGCAGGCGATGCTCACGCTGGCTTTGCTGACTCCGAGCTGTTCAGCAATCTCATCGAGGCTCAGGATGTTACTGCTGAGGTACAGCAACATATAGAGACGGCCGAAAAGGCGGTTGAGTCCGAACGTGTGAGCCGTTCGTCCCCCCGCCTCAATCATTTCTCGCTTTGCTGCCGACAGTTCGTTCATTTCCAACGTTTAGAATACTCTAAATACTATTATTTTTGCATTATTGGCAAGGATTTTTGCAGGAATTCGCTTTTTGCGGCGTCATTAGACCGCTTCGAGAAGCGAAAAATCGACCTCGACAGCCACCGCCTGCTGAATCATGTCCACATTGAGGATAACGCGTGCCTCCCCTTTCATGCGCGCGACCACGCCTTCCAGACCCTTCATAGGGCCGCCCGTCACGCGCACCTGATTCCCAATCTTCAGGTAGGGCATGACCTCAATGCGGTTTCCGCTGGCAAGGGCCGACCGCACCTGGCGCAATTGCGACACCAACTGTGCCTGATCAAGTACCGTCAGCAGGTTTGCCACATAGGAGTTCTGCCCAAGTCGCATTCTCTCATCGGCCGAGGCCGCGCAGAAAACATAGCCTTTGAAAAGCGGCGACGAGAAGCGCCTGATTCTACCCCCATACCTGTGCTCCTTTTCGACGAGAGGCAGATAAACACCGAGTCCCCGGTCTTCGCAGTACCTGACGATCTTCTTCTCACACCGGGGACGGGCATGGATAACAACCCATTTCCCCTCACCCTCAGGCATCACCAGTATGTCTGTAGAAATCCCCACGCCAGGCCAATGTGTTCGGATCAAAAGAGAATATCTGCACGCGCCGGCCAGTGCCGCTCAAACCTTGCCGTGCAAAACAGAAATCGATCCACCCTCTTCCTGTGCCGTCTCAACGCCGGACTCACTGTGAGTAAGCCCCGTGACAATTGTGCGAAATGTGCGCAACAGAATCAGGACATCCAGGTAGAAACTCATGTGTTTGATGTAGTACAGGTCAAACTGCAGCTTTCGGCGTGCTGCTTCAACACTCGCCGCATAGGGATACTTCACCTGCGCCCAGCCCGTTACACCGGGCGGCACCAGAAGCCGCTCCCGATAGAACGGTATGACCTCCGCCAGAGCATCGATAAACTCAGGGCGTTCAGGCCGGGGCCCAACCAGGCTCATGTCGCCCAGCAGGACGTTTATGAGCTGAGGTATCTCATCAATACGGGTCTTTCTGAGAAAGCGACCGACCCGGGTGACCCGGGTGTCAACCGCCATGGCCCAGACCGCGCCCGTCTCCTTCTCCGCGTTCATTCTCATGGTCCGGAACTTGATCACGGTGATGGCGCGCCCATCCTGCCCCACCCGCTTCTGGTGGTAGAAAATCGGGCCTTTGCTGTTGAGCGGAATGGCAATCGCGGCAATCATGGCTATGGGGGCCGACAGAATGAGGCCAATCAAAGCAATGGAAATGTCCATGGCACGCTTGAATTTCCGTATATGGATCCGGGAACTGTTCATCGCCGCATGCATCAGCCATTCGTCATCGATATGGTTTAACGGAATCTCACGGGCAAGCTTCTCGTAAAGGCTGGCATAGTCCAGTACCTCCACTCCCGCATACCGGAGAGGACGCAGCAACCGCAGAAGAGAAGGTTCGCGTGAAAGAGAAGTGGCAACGATTATGGTCTCAATATCATAGCCCGCAATCTCCCGAAGCCGGTCGATTCTGCCCAGCACGGGAACGCCCGCGATAAAGTCGCCCGGTCTTCCGCTCGTGGAGGAAACGATTCCGAAGAGCTTCATGCCGGAATCCGGTGTGCCCGCGACGAGACGGATGATGTTCTCCGCCTCTTCACTGTCGCCGACTATGAGGGCGCTCTTGTTCAGGAATCCGTATCCCGCCGCCACCCTGTACAACCGGCGGATACCCCACACGCTCCAGAAGATGAAGAATCCGGCCAGCAGAAGTATGCCTCTTCCAATGTGGAGTCTGAATCGCGCATAGAAAATCACTATGATCACAATGAGACTGATGCCAACGGCGACAAGTGGAGGCACGAACGTGGCCCGTTTAAGCAGCAATGTCTCACGCTCGTAGAGGCCGGCCACATAGAAAACCACGAGGAATATCAGCACGGAACCGCCGAGGGAGGGAATGTGCTCGATGACATAGGCCATGCCCTCAGTCGGAGTCAAGCGGATGACAGAGGAAAGGACAATTGAGCCTACAATGCAGACCAAATCCCCCGTGAAGAGAACAAGCCTTCGTAACGGCACCCTTAAACCCCTGACAAAAAACATTAAACCCCCAGTCAGCAGTTCATTCAGACCAGCCCACTGCTACTTATACTCATACCGGTAATTATAGTCATATTGACCATAATAAGTCGAATAGTAGTAGTAACCAACCCTGCCGAACTCGAGGTTATTCAGCACGCATCCCAGAAGGTTCGCGCCTCTTTCCCTGAGAACCTGGACCGATTGGGAAGACAACTTGCGGGATGTCTGTCCGGCCCAGACAACGAAGATCGCCCCCTCTACGAGCGAGGCCAGAATCGCCGCTTCCGATACGGCCATGACTGGCGGACAGTCAAACATGACAAAGTCATAGGTCCGCTTCGCGTAGTCCAGGAATGAATTGAATTCCGGCCGCAGGATAATCTCCGCGGGATTCGGCGGGAACGGCCCGGTCGCCACCAGGTCAAGATTCGGCAGTCCGGTCCGCTGAACGACGGCTTCAGGTTTCGCCTGCCCGACGAGGAGGTCAGAAAAACCGCGTCCCCCGTCCAGGCCGAAGAACTTATGCAGTTCTCCCCTGCGCATATCTCCATCAACAACGAGGACCCGGGAGCCAACCTGCGCGAGACTCACGCTCAGGTTCAGGCAGGTCGTTGTCTTCCCCTCTTTCGGAACAGCCGACGTCATTACAATCGTGCGTGCGGTTCCCCTTGGCGAGCTGAAGAGCAGAGCTGAGCGGACGTTCCGGTATGCTTCTGCAAGACCGCTCTGCTGATCGATATTGGAAAGCATGTGAGATCTGAGGTCGTCAGGGTCCCAGTTCGCCGCAGGTATGACGCCGAAGAACGTCAATCCAAGGCCCGAGGTGACTTCTTCAGGATACCTTATGGAATCATCAATGAACTCAAGACCGAATGTGAGACCAAGACCTATGCCCACACCGATGAGCGCCGCGAGGAAAAGGCTCTGCATTTTACGCGGCGCGGTCGGCGCGGTCGCGGGGGTGGCATGCTTGATAATTCGAACCGATTCAGGTTCTATGCCGATGGTGATATCCACTTCCTTCAGCCGACTGAAGACCAGATCATAAAGTCCCCGAAGACGGTTAACATCCCGCTGGAGCTTCTCGTATTCATGACCCTTCCGAGCGACGTCCAGGGCCTGATCCTCCCATTCGCTCTCTGCCCGCTGAACCGCCTGCTCCTTGATGGAAAGCGATTCCAGCTCAGAGTAATACTGCCTGTACGCGAACTGGAGCTCCACATTTATTGATCGGTCGATTTCCTCGAGCTTCTGAAGCGTCTCCTGGATCTTAGGGTGCCCCTCCCTGAATCTCTTGCGGAGTTCCGCAAGCCCGGACTCGAGCATGGCTTTTTCCCGTTTCAGGCTCCACCAGCCTCCCTCATTTACAACGCCGCGTTCAATCAGACCGGAGGGTCCGCCGCTCTGCCCCATAACCTGGTTCGTGCTCCCGCCCAACGCGGCGATCGGAGCCATGCCGCCTCCGTAAGCAGACGCCATAGGCGAAGAAAGCGTCGCCAACACGACCTCGTCAGATACGTCGGAAAGCAAGGGCTGTTGCGCCTCAAGGAGCATGCGCTCGGTTCTGTATGAAGCGGCGCGGGAAGAGAGGCTTGCAAGATACTGAGCGGCAATATTTCCACGTTCATGGATCGCCACTACGCTATTCTCCTTCTCGAAGACCAGGAGGCGCTCCTCCGCCTTCTCAAGTTCGTCGCGAATCCGGTTTGCCTGCTGGGTAAGACTGATGACCGTGGCCTGCGAAGTATCCATCCGTTCCTCGACCTTGAAGTCGAGGTATTCTTCGGCCAGAGCGTTCGCGTAATCCGCGCCGAGAACCGGGTCAAGACTTGTGACGCTGATCGTCATCATCGAGGTGCGCGCGATGGGTGCGACGGACACTTTGACAATACTTGCGGTTATCTCACTGAGAGGACGGCTCATGCGCTCTCTTGCGCGCTGAATGAGCATTGTCTGAATGATTCTCTGCTGCGTCGCGATGTAATCCGCACCGCGCAGAAGCTCGTTCTCCTTCTGCTGTAGACGAGAAGGAACCGGCAGTCCGCCCGTCAGAAGCAGCGTGGATTGACACCGATATACAGGGACCTGGCGTACCAGGTTGAGAACCATCACGCTGAGAGAAACCACAAAACACAACGCAACGAGCCAGATTCTTTTCACGATGATGTGAAAATACTGCTTCATGTCGTACGTGGAGAACCCTTTGCCCGCCGGCGGTTGCGCAGACGGCGCTTGAGTCTGTTGTCCTGACATCTCTGGCGGCGTAAGCATATTTTTCATATTATCAGAATCCGATGATGCGCTCCGGCACTATGATGACATCGCCCGCCTCGAGCGGAACATCGTTCTCAAATTCCCCTGTCTTAAGAATGCGGCCAACGTTGACAGCGAGACTTTGTTTGGAGCCGTCCGGCCCTTCGCGGATGAGCTTGACCTTGCCTGTGTTGGCAAAATCTGTGAATCCACCACTGTTCAAAATCGCCTTCGCCAACGTGATCCTCTGGTCGAGGGGCAGCGACATCGGACCCGGCTTCTTCACCTCGCCCAGGAAATACACCTGACCGCGGCTTGCCTGCTCGATCGATGGCACGAAAATAATGTCTCCGGCCAGGACCGGCACATTCATAGTCATGTCAGCCGCACCGAAAAGTCGGGACAGATCAACCGGGATCGCAGTGTAATCTCCGGCTTCATTCGGGCGCAGAATCCGGACCGAATCCATTTTTGCGTAGCGGCTGACGCCGCCGGCTCTGGAGATGGCGCGAATCATATCAAGATCCTTGGAATACGGATGGAAGCCCGGATTGCCGGCTTCTCCAAGTACCAGGTACTCTGTAAGACCTTCGACATCGCCAAGCGAAGGAACCATGACGATATCACGCGGGCGCAGGAACTGATCGTTGCTGAAATCCAGCGTCTCCATCATCGACTGAACATCGACCGTGATGATCTGACGCTCCATGCTCCCGCCCGGCTTCCAGCGAATGATCCTGACCTCCGTGCCCGCGGCTCCACGGGCCAACCCTCCGTGCATCGCAATCAGTTCCATGAGAGTCAGAATCTGGTCGCCCCTGAAATCATGCGCTCCGGGGCTGTTCACGGCGCCAAGAACAAGTATGCCGCCTTCGACAAACTCAGCCACTTCAACGGTAACGTTAGCTTCCTTGAAGTAGCTCTGCTTGAGCAGACTTTCTATCAGGTCAGCGGCCTCTTCCGTGGTGAGGTCAACGACTCGTATTCTCCCAACCAGGGGAAAGTCTATGGTCCCGTCGCCCGCCACCGCGTAGACCCGGTTCATGTCAGGTTGTTCTTTCACGGAAATCCGGACGCGGTCTCCCGCGATAACGCCTCGAACCGGCGTGGGGGTCTGGGCGGAAGCCGGAAGAATGGCTCCAAGGAAACCGATAAGAACTGCTGTCAGGACCAGGAAGGTTGAATATCCTGCAAGTCTATGTTGTTTGGCGGAATGCATGCTGTGATCTCAAGAGGCCGAACGGCGACTGTATGGACTATAACTCATATACGAAAGTGAGAGTAACGCGGTGTTCGTCCAGAATCTCATCCTCATTGCTGTTGTCTTCATAGGTGTACTGATAGGAGATAATGCGGGAAATCTTCTCGGTAAGGCGCCGATCATGGGTCAGGAGAACGTCGTACGTCAGTATCTTTTCCTCAGGCAGATCCGGCGGATCATTGATCTCATACGTAATTCCGAGATTCAGCATCAGATCCCTGATAAACAACTCCTCCTTTGTCAGCCGGTACCCGTATGACGTGGTGTCCGTATCAACCGTTGAACCGAACGTGTCGCGCGGCTCGCGCGAAGCAATGAGCGAATGGGAAAGCGACCTGGTTACCTGCTGGTCCAGTGTTGCGCCATAGACAAAAGTTCTATCATTAGCCTCTCTATTCTTCTCGTAGTCGTACTGCGCGAAGAACGCCAGCCTGTAGTTCGGCGAATCAAACAGCTCGATATCGTCTTCCGCCCGTATGCTGTGGGTGGCCTCCCAATTACCTTTCTCACCGTCGCTGTCCTCGCGCTCATAGCCCAGAATATAGACGATTCTGGGTCTTTCGATCAGAACCACGTCAAGAGACGCCAGGTGCGTATCGTCCCACCCATCGTACGCCGCGTCATCGTTGATCACGATCGTTCGATCATGCGTGTAGGCGTAGCCCAGGGCAAGGCGATCATTCATGGTCCAACCAGCCTCGGCAGTCACGCTGTCTTCGTCACGATCGCCATCCTGAAATTGCGCGTCATCATGCCGTTCCTGGCTGTGCTCATACCTGGCGCCGGCTGAGAAGCGGTCAAACTCCCACCCCACATCAACACCGTAGCCGAACACATCGTTCACATCCCTCTTCTCGCGTCCTCCCGGAACAAACTGATCTTCGCGCGAGTCGAAACGCTTGTCGTAGGTCAGAAAGAGCCCGACATTGTATCGCCCCACTTCCGTCGCGTAATCAAGTTGCAGAGAACCAAATGGATCGGTCTCCTGATCCAGATCGTCGCGCTTGAAGTGGCGCTCAATCCGCAGATCAGATCCGACGGTCAGCTTCGTGCGCCGGCGGCTTTGAAGCTCACCGTCCAGACTCACGCGGACAACGTAGTAGTAGTCTTTCTGCTCTCTCTCGGCTTCCGAATCCCGCAGACCCTCAACGTTCGTCGTGTAGATCAGGTCAAACGCGATGGTGGAATAGAAGTCAATGCCGCCCAGGCGCAGGAATTGAGCATGGGCGGATGACCCGCAGATTGCGGTGACGGCAAGAATTCCTGCGGTTAAGAGAGATGGGCCCGCAGGCCTCATCAACCTTCTTCTAATGCGGAAATCCAGCAAGGAAGACGCTCCAGATTGTCAGTACTCCGGATTTTTGCGGTGCTGTCCCTGAACGCACATCATAGGGAAAAACGACCAGGCTATCTTCCGCCGCCATGAGCACCATCGTACTCCATGACAGGCAACTGGTCACCGGCCGTCAGCGTCGAAGCGTATTCGAAATCGCCGGGCTCACCCCACTGCACGACCTTACCGTTCAGGAAAATGACCCAGTATTCTTTGTCGTATTTGTCCGTGATAGCCGCGAGGGAAAAGATGGGCGGTATATACTCCCACACTTCCACCCATTCTTCGTTATCGTAAATCTTGGATGCGCGCACAGCATGCGGGTCACCCATCTCATAGCGGACCTCGTCGGGGTTCATGCCCAGACGCAGATCGCTGATATGGCGGTCCGGCGTCATGCATCCCCCCAGAAGGCATGCAAAAAACACTAGAATCGCGGCTCTGTATGCAGTCACGACTGTTCTCCTTTCCATGGTTTCTCAGTATCGAGTATGTCTTATATAATAAGCCTTTGCCCACTGACAATGCTAATCACTCAGGTTTCCTCCAGTGAAATGGACCCGCTGTCGAGAGGCTGCCTGCAATCACCGGCAAAACATCGGCAAATGGCCTTGCTGAAAAGCACGTTCAACTGTATCCTAATAATGGTGAAAAGCAATCGCGGCAAGCCCGTTGAGAGTTACGGGGAAGGTTGGGTATGCGTCTGAGTAAGAAAATTGTGGTTTCATGCGCGATTCTGGTGGTTGCCGGGGCCGGTTATCTGACGTATCGCGGCGCTCGTCTGGCCACGATAGCTTTTGATGCCCGCGAACAGATTCGATATCTGGTCGAGAGCGGAGAGACAATTGGTGAAGTTCCCGCAGTAGAGGCGTTCTCCACGGAATACCTCGACCAGGTGTTCGGCGGCAGTCCGGAGCTGCTCGGAAAGTTGAAGGGCGTTATCGCAAAGGGTCTCACGGAAGATCCTGACCTCACGCTCGGCGAAGTGGCTGCCATGGTAGTCACCTATCATGAGAACGATCAGGGCGAAGCAGAGGACATTGTCGCCCACGTTTTCGGGGGTTTCCCGCATGAAACACGCAAACCGGGATTCCACCGTGACGGCTATTTCAAACACCTGCTGGACCGTAACGTGTGGAGCATAGGCAACAGTGTCATAAGTCTTGTTGGACGGGATCTTATCATGTTTGCCGAGAACGAAACGGCGGACAGGCAGGAGAAGATCATCGAATCCCTTCTCTCCGGCAACATACTCCCGCTCGCCTACAGCCTCGATAAGCCCTTGCGATATACCGCCGTCTTCCCTGACCCGCGACGGGTGGTTCCCCGTCAACTGAAGAATCATATCCAGGCGGTCATCCTCAAAGGCACTCTCGGCCAGCGGGAAGGCAAGAACGAGATCATATTCCTGACTCCGTCAGTTAAATCGGCCACATACGCGCTTTCTGTTCTGAGCGATTTTCAGACCATGTCGGAGGTCACACTCAAAACGCAGTTCAAGGGCATCAAGAGACAAAACGAATGGAATATGGAAATTGTTGACCCTTGGTGGGCATACGAAATAGTGCAGACATCAGAGAAATCGACCATCGAGAAAGAGGGCAATATCATACGGATACGCTCAGAATACGGGCGGGTCATGGTGAACGCGATCCTGAAGACATTGGAGCGCATGGGGCGCGATATGGCGCAGATTCGCGGCAGCCTCAATGAGGGTAAGGACCCCCGGCTGGTCGATGCTGAACTGAAATCCAGAAAACACCAGCACTACTGGACCGATGAACATCGATGGGGTCCCAATTGGCCGATCGGCTCACTCTCGAAGACGAATGAGCTCGAAGGAACGGACGCCGAAGCACCGCCCGACACGGCAACTCCTGAGTCAACGTCCTCCGACGTCTCTGCTCCCCCTTCGGGCGCGTAAATACCTCGCCGCAATGTGCCATCACAATCGGTCCTGAATTCACATTTATCTTGCCCAAATGTCATATGTTCGGGTTGCCACGTCATCCGTATTGATCTATTATTTTGTCGCTTATCCATTTATGGGAGATTCAACAGCTGACCCGGTTGACCGCTGCAGACCGCAAATTCATGCGGCTCGCGGCGGCTTGTGGCGCAGTGTGGATATGCTATATGCTTGATGAAACCGCCTCTTGTAGGCGATGTGGTGGTCTTTTCTGAGTAGGGGCATACGGTCAAAACGAATGCAGCATGTACGTGACATATGGCCGCGCAAGCCGGCGGTCATAATCTGTGTCTGCGCGGTTCTTCTTGCCGGTCAGGCCAGGGCACTGGAATTCACGATCAACCAGATCGCGGATGAGAATCTCATTAACCGCGATCCTGTGATCAGCGAAACGGGCATGGTGGTCTGGCAGGGCAGTGAGAAATCAGATGTCGGAGGTACGTCCGCTGATATTTATAAATACAAGGATGGACAGGCAAACTCCATCACACGCGAGATGCTCTGGCCCCTGTCCGCAGATGTACACCCGCAGGTTCAGTCAAACACCATAGTCTGGCAGACTACCTACAATGTGAAACCTCGCGATGTTAGTTGGATTCTGCGGGAAGTCCCGACTCGCGATGATGGTTACCCGGAGCTCTGGGCTCTCCCTCGATATACTGGTAATAACAAGGTTGACCCCAACAAAGAACCCGATGCGCAGGACTGGAGCGACACCGTGTCGAATGTTGCACAAGCCGCACATTTCTACGAGCAACTGGAAGGGACGGACACCACCGCGCCTTCAACGAACGACCTGAAGTTCCGCAGGCATCCCAGCGGCGACAATGAAATCTGCATCTGGCATGACGGGGATGCCCAGATCCAGAGGATCACGGAAGATTATCGCAATGACTTGAGCCCCTCGTTCTGGGGAGATCTTGTGGCCTGGCAGAAGGCAAAAGCATGGCCTTTCGGCTGGGAGATCATGGTGTGGGACACGAGCGGATACAGGGCTCAGTTGACCACAAACTACTACTACGACATGGGTACGCGCGTCCAAGATGGCAAGGTCGTCTGGTATGGATGGGACGGTCACGACTTTGAGATCTTTCTCTATGATCACGCCGGCAGAAGCCAAATGCAGATTACAAGCAACCATTTCGATGATGTGTCTCCCTATATTTGGAATGGCGAGGTCACATGGGAAGCCTATCCCGGCGTTGAGGCGGACGTGTATCTCTGGCGTGATGGAAGTGTGCGCAAGCTCAGCGGAAACATAGATGACGATCTGAATCCGCGCATCTGGAACGGACAGGTAGTCTGGCAGGGCTTCGATGGGGACGACTTCGAAATCTACTACTTCAACGGTGAACGGACAATCAAGCTCACGAGCAACACGTACGACGATGTGGACCCGCAGATCAGAGACGGCCTGATTGTCTGGATGGGCTATCTTGATAACTGGGATGCTGAAATATATGTATCCGACGGCAAGGAGAGCGTCCAGTTAACGGACAATGACTACGAAGACCGGGCTCCGGATACTGCCGGAGGACGAGTCGTCTGGCAGGCCGACCACGACGGAAAGTCCGAGATCTATCTCGCCGAACCGAAGCCTTAGCCGCCTTCGCCGGCTCCAAGCTGAACTTTAAGCGTTGAACTCTCGACTTCCCCACGTATGATCCCCCCTCACTCCGCGTTCTGCGGGGCAGCAAGGAGGTCTGAGTTGTTAGCGCAGGTGTATTCAGGGGCGGTCTATGGCGTCGACGCGTATCGCGTTGATATTGAGGTCAATGCAGGTCACGGAGAACCGAAGGTTATCATCGTCGGACTTCCCGACGCGGCCGTGAAGGAGAGCTCAGACCGGGTCTGGACCGCTCTAATAAACTCAGGATTCGCTCCGCACTTCGGCCGAACCACCGTGAATCTCGCCCCCGCCGATATTAAGAAGGAAGGACCCGTTTTCGACCTGCCCATCGCTCTGGGTATGCTTGCCGCGACAGATGCAATTTCGTCAGATCGTCTCCGAGAGTTCTGCATGGTGGGCGAACTCGCGCTGAGTGGAGAAGTGCGCCGCGTACGGGGCGTTCTGCCGATCGCCCTGCACGCGAAGAAAGAGGGATTGAAAGGAATACTGGTTCCCGTCGGGAATGCGGAGGAGGCGGCCGTCGTTGACGGCCTCGATGTGTACCCCGTAAGCACACTCCGGGAAGCGGCAGATTTTCTGGATGGGAAACTCTACCTCGAACCTCTCGCTTTCGACGTGCAGTCGGTTTTCGACAGGTATGGAGTATACGACGAGGACTTCGCGGAGGTGAAGGGCCAGGAAACCGCCAAACGAGCCCTGGAAGTCGCGCTCGCGGGCGGTCATAACGTGCTCTTGATCGGCCCGCCGGGTACCGGAAAAACGATGTTGGCAAAGCGGGTGCCTTCGGTCCTCCCACCGATGACACTGGAAGAAGCTCTTGAGGCAACGAAGATACACAGCATCGCGGGAACACTTCCTCCCGGTCAGGCCCTGGCCGCCACACGGACATTCCGCGCCCCGCATCACACGATATCGGATGCCGGACTGCTTGGGGGCGGCTCTCATCCCACACCCGGCGAAGTCAGTCTCGCCCACCACGGCGTGCTCTTCCTCGACGAGCTTCCGGAATTCCACCGCAACGTGCTGGAGGTATTGAGACAGCCGCTCGAAGACAGAGAAGTGACGGTGTCGCGTGCCGCGGCAACTGTGACTTTTCCCTGCGGCTTCATTCTCGTCGCCGCCATGAACCCCTGCCCGTGCGGTTATCACACGGATCCGCAGCGGGAGTGTCGATGCTCTCCCATTCAGATTCAGCGCTACAGAAACAAGATCTCGGGTCCGCTCCTCGATAGGATAGATATACATATTGAGGTTCCCACAGTCCGGTACCAGGAACTGTCATCGCTTGAATCCGGCGAAAGCTCATCCAGCATCAGGCAACGCGTCATCGCGGCAAGACGCAGCCAGCAGGAACGCTTCAGAAACCGGCGCAAGGTTCACTGCAACGCGGACATGGGCTCACGGGAGGTGAGTGATTGCTGCAAGCTGGATTCGGAAGCACAGGATCTCCTCAGAATGGCCATCCACGAACTGAACTTCAGCGCCCGCGCCTACAACCGCATCCTCAAGGTCGCCAGAACTATCGCCGACCTCGACGGCGCGCCGGAAACGATCACTTCAGAGCATGTGTCCGAGGCCATTCAGTATCGGAGCCTTGACCGCCAGATGTGGGTGTGAAGAAGGTGTGGGAGTGTGGTCGAGGATCAGAGGAAGAAGTTGGCCTGATCGAGAAGGTCTTCCGGCAGCTCCTTCACAAAACGCGAGGTTGAGTAGTACGTCGTGCTTCCATCGCGCGCCCTTCGCAGTTCAGGGCAGCACAGATACAGTTCATCTTTCGCGCGAGTGACGGCGACGTAGAACAGGCGTCTTTCCTCCGACTCGCCGCTGCCTTCTGACAGAGAGCGTCCGGAAGGAAACATGCCGTCCGCCAGCCAGAGAAGAAACACGACACTCCACTCCAGACCCTTCGCCTGATGGACGGTGCTCAATCGAAGCGCCTCATCATCACCGTTGCCGACGCGGTCGGCCTCGGCGTCAAGGTTGGTCAACAAGGCCACCTCGCTGAGAAATCCTGCCGTGGAGTTGAACTGCTCTGTGTAGAGAATGAGCGCCTGTATGTCTTCGACCCGTCTTACGTAGTTGTCGAATGTCTCAACGGCATACACGTCATAGAACGCCTCCATAAACCGACTGACGGTTTCGCCGGGCTTCTTATCGAGCCCTTCCTTGCGATAAGAGACACAGATCGTCTCAATCTCGCTCCATGGCTCCCTCGCAGGCACGGGGATGCTTTCTCTCAGTATCTTCAGTTGCCCCTGCTCCTCCGGATCAAAGTGATTTCCGAGCTTGTTCCAGAGCTTCACGGCAGTCCTCTGTCCGATGCGGGGCAGAAGGCAGAGAAGACGGAGGAAGGCCAGTTCGTCGGCCGGATTCTCCAACAGACGAAGCAGGCTGGAAACGTCCTTGATGTGCGCCTGCTCAAAGAATCTGACCCCCGACGTGATCGCGTACGGAATCCCTGCCCGTGCCAGCTCAAGCTGAAGTTCGAGTGCCTGAAAATGTGACCGATAGAGAACAACCATATCTTTGGGCCGATAGCCGTCGCGCTTTAGAGCGCGAAACCGCTCGATTACGAACCGCGCCTGGCTGTCGCCGTCCCTGAGTTTCACCAGCGCCGGTTTCTTATACAGGTCACGGACCGATCTCAGGTGCTTCTGAAACTGTTCGGGATTCGCCGCAATGCTCGCGTTCGCGAGTTCAAGAATCTCAGGCACGCTTCGGTAGTTGGTCTCAAGCTTGTAGACCTGGCAATCGGGATATCTGTCCGGAAACTCAAGGATGTTCCTGTAGTCCGCGCCCCTCCAGGAGTAGATGCTCTGAAAATCGTCTCCAACCACGAGGAGGTTTCTGTGGCGCGCCGCCACGAGGTCAACCCATTCGGCCTGAATGCAGTTGGTATCCTGGTACTCGTCCACGAGCGTATAGCGAAAGCGATCCTGATAGAGCTCGCATAGTTCGTCATGTTCGCGAAACAGCCGCAGGCCGTTCAGCAGCAGATCGTCAAAATCCATTGCGTTCAGTTCGAGCTTCTTTGCGCTGTACGATCGCCACACTCTTTCGATGTCCTCAATGTTGATCGGATGATGCTCGAACCGCTCGTGAGCAATCTCAAGAACGTCTGTATTCGTGCTCGAAGCCAACCCGAAGATACTGAGAAGAACGTCGGGCTTGGGAAAATGTTTCCCGGACAGGTTCAGTTCCTGCGTGACGGCTTTGACAAGACTTCTCGAGTCATCCTGATCCAGGATAGTGTAGTCTGTGTCGTACCCGAGCGCGGCGGAATGTCGCCTGAGAATCCGGTTGGCCATATGATGAAAGGTGCCGCCCCACAGCCCTCCTACCCGCTCTCCCACCAGCCCTTGCGCCCTCTCGAGCATCTCGCGCGCAGCCCTGTTTGTGAAGGTGAGAAGCAGAATACGGGCCGGATCGATGTTCTGCTCAACGAGGTAGGCCACGCGATAGGTCAGCGCCCGGGTTTTGCCGGTTCCCGCCGCAGCGATGACCAGCACGGGGCCATCGCCGGCCTGAACGGCCGCCAGTTGCTCTCCGTTGAGGTCTGCTTCAAAATTGATCTGAGACATGGACAGATGAAGAAATGGTTAATGGCTGATGGTTGATGGCCGCATGGACGAGGAGTTCAGGTTACCTGTTCCTCGACCAGGTCTTCAACAGTGCGGCCCTGCAGGATACCGTCCATGCCTTCCCCCAGCCTCTCCAGCACGGCGGCGACGGACGAGTCAATATTCTCGATGCCGAGCATCGCGGGACTCGCACCTGACTCCGCGATCACATTGAAAACGTCCCTGACCGTAATACCGTCCGCCGCCCGGCACAGCACATAACACCCTCCGCGATCGGCCACTTCGACAAGGAAACCTGCCTCCTCCAGCAGTTCAACCAGCTTGTTGACCAGACGTATCGGCACACGGTTCTCACGGGCAAAAGCGCTGACTTCGAATACACCGCCCTGCGTCTTCTGCGCGCGCCCCGCCGATGTGATGATCGAGAGCAGCAGAAGCGATCTGGAATGAATGCTCGGAACCGCATTTGTGAGCTCCATCGGATATGTGTCCTGGTTCTGGATCGCAAAGGCGACCTCCGCCCCGAGAAGTATAATGATCCAGCTTATATACAGCCACGCCAGGAATATCGGCACCGTCGCGAATGTCCCGTAGATCGCGTTGTACCGGGCTACGCCCACCTGCATCGTGATATACGTATTCTGCCACGTAAGCCACATGAGCGACCCCGCCAAAGCGCTGACCGCCGCCGGCATGAGGCGAACGCGCGTGTTTGGAAGAAACAGATACAGGAAGATGAAAGCCAACCACGCACTGAAGGCCGGAGTGAAACGCAGGAGACTTCGATAGAGAATCCCGACGCTCCCGAGTTTCGCGATGACCGTCTCGCTCTGAAGCGTTGCCGAGAATGTACCGGCTATACCAATGAGAATGGGCACGACAACGAGAATGCTGATGTAGTTCGCCGTCCTCCGCATGATGTTCCGCGAGCGCGCGATGCCCCATATCCGGTTGAATGCGTCTTCCATGCCGGCCAGCACCCAGGTCGCTGCCATCAGCAGAGCGGCGAGACCCACCCAGCTCAGGCGCGTGTAGTCGGTGTTGTTGACCACTTCCACCATCTTGTCGAGGAACGTCTGAAACTCGACCGGCATATCGCCCTTCCATTCGAGAAAGCTGTCTATGCGATCCTGACCGACCCCGAATCCGCGCAGAATGGAAAAGATGATCGCAAGCAGAGGAATAAGGGACATCAAAGAGGCAAACGTCAGGGCGGACGCACGGATAAGCAGTTCGTCGTTCTTTATTCCCCGCACCACGAGATGCACCGTGCGCAGAGCAGATACACCCGTTCGCCGGATGAGGGACATCGATGAGATATCGAGAGTCCAGACGTCATGCAGAATGAACTGCCGGCACTTCTTCCAACTGAATCCAGAATCCTCAGACATCGCCCGCCCCCTTCTCGTAGAGCATCCACGCGACCAGCGTTTTCGCGTCCTCGATCTTCCCCGTCACCATCAGTTTCTCGAGTTCGCTTTTCTTCAGCACGACGGGTTCAACGAACTCGTCATGATCCAATGAGTCGTCGCCTCTCTCATTCGACAATTCAGCATAGAATATATCGATTCGCTCGTCCACATAACCCGGCGTGGGAAGCATTGAGCCAAGCTGACGGATCATAGTTACGTCATGCCCCGTTTCCTCGGTAACTTCGCGGCGGGCGCAGTCGATTGAAGCCTCATCGTCGTCACAGATGCCTGCAATCACTTCCAGGACGATCCGCTCGACGGCTTTGCGGAACTGGCGGACCAGCATGAAATCTCCTGAGGGCAGGCGAGCAAGGACCGCCGCGGCAGGACGATGCCGGACGATCTCCCGCCTGGATGTCGCTCCGTTATCGAGCTGCACGTCCTGCAGTTCCAGACTCAGGATCCTGCCCTTGTATATCGTCTTCTGTGATAGTGTCTTCTCGTACACAGTCCCTCGCCTCATGAAAAAAGACTGCATGCCGTCATTTCGGGCGGAACAGCGCGGTGGTCCACTCTGCGACCGGGATCCCGTTACTCATAGATGGATTGCCCTCATCTGCTGCCATACCCTAATATGCGCGCATGATGGATTCGAGAAAAGATCGTGAGATTCTGGAGGATGGCCATCTCGCCCCTTACGCCGCCAGATGCAGCACTTCATACGGGCGCCGCCACTCCGAAGAGGAGCATATGTTCCGTACCGCGTTCCAGCGGGACCGCGACCGGATCATTCACAGTCCATCTTTCCGGAGGCTCGAATACAAGACGCAGGTGTTCGTCAACGGAACGGCAGATCATTACCGCACGCGTTTGACGCACACGATGGAAATGACCTCGATCGGACGGAACATCGCCCGGACTTTGCGCGCCAACGAGGACCTGACCGAGACGATAGCGCTGGCCCACGATATCGGACACAGTCCGTTCGGTCATGTGGGCGAGCGGGAACTGGACGACCTCATGAAGAACGAGGGAGGCTTTGATCACAACATCCAGAGCCTGCGGTGGGTGGAACTGCTTGAGAACCGCTATCCGGCGTTCCCCGGCCTGAATCTGACATGGGAAGTGCGGGCAGGCTTACGCAAACACCTGTCTCATGTCAAAGGGGCCGAACTTGACGGCCGTCCGATAGGTCCATTCCAATTCATTGAGGGCCAGATCGCGGACGTGGCGGATGATATTTCCTATCACGCTCATGACGTCGAGGACGGACTGGAAGCAGGACTTCTCTCTCTCGAGATGCTGAACGAGCTTGAGCTCTGGCGAAAGGCGATTGAGCAGGCCGACAAGGACTTCCCCACTATGTCCGAAAGTCAACGTTATGTCGTGGCTATCCGCTATACGCTGGAACTGCAGGTGCAGGATATCATTCGCGAAGCGACGAGGCGGCTTGAGAAGTATCAGCCCGCTTCGCCGGTCGACATTATGAACGCTCCCGAACGCATCGTGACGTTCAGCAGCGAAATGCAAAGCCTGCTTCAGCCGTTCCGCGCGTTTCTCTTCGAGAACGTGTACTGGCATCCGTCGGTCGCCGACGCTAACAACGAAGCTGTGCGGATGATGCGCCGTCTTTTCCTGCACTATGTAGAACACCCCGAAGCCATGGGACGTAAGGCTCGGGCACGGCTTGAGAAAGAGGGATTGTGGCGTACGGCCTGTGACTACGTGTCGGGCATGACGGACCGGTACGCGCTGGCGGAGTACATCCGATTCGGTTTAGACAAGGAATGAAGGAGACTTCTCATGATTCGTGAAACCATAGCCAGACTGGTTGAACATCAGGACATCACGCGCGAAGAAGCACATGCGACCATGCGCGAGATCATGGGCGGCGAAGCCACGGAGGCCCAGATTGCGTCCTTCATCACGGCCCTCCGCATGCACGGCGAATCGCCCGCAGTGATAGCAGGCTGCGCGGCGGCCATGCGCGAGAATTTCACCGCCGTCGAACCTCATGCCGATGTAGTTGTCGATGTCGTCGGCACCGGCGGCGATTGCGCGCACACGTTCAACATATCAACGGCGTCCGCGATCGTAACGTCAGGCGCCGGCATCACCGTCGCCAAGCATGGGAACCGAAGCGTCTCCAGCAAGAGCGGTGCGGCGGATGTCCTCGGCGCGCTCGGTGTGAATATCACCTGCGCCCCTGAGATCATGTCTCAATGCCTGAAAGAAATCGGACTCGCGTTTCTCTTCGCGCCAGCTCTGCATCCCGCGATGAAATATGCCATCGGACCGCGAAGGGAAATCGGAATCCGCACTATCTTCAATATCCTCGGCCCCATCTCCAATCCCGCCAGTGCCCGACACGGGCTTCTCGGCGTATACTCCGCAGATCTCGTGCCCGTTATGGCGGAAGCCTGCGCGTCGCTCGGTGTGAAGCATCTGTTCGTGGTACACGGAATGGACGGGCTTGATGAGATCACCCTGACGACCACAACGCAGGTCGCCGAGGTGAAAGACGGCAGGATCGAAAACTACCAGATCACGCCCGCCACCGCTGGACTGGAGACATGTACTCCCGACGAACTCGTGGGCGGAGAACCCGAAGACAACGCCACGATCATTCGCGCGATACTCGACGGTGAATCCGGCCCGAAACGGGACGTCGTCCTCCTCAACTCCGCCGCGGCAATCGTAAGCGCCGGCAAGGCATCAGACCTGAAAGAAGGTGTCCAGGTTGCCGCCGAATCCATCGACTCCGGAGCCGCCAAAGCTAAGCTGGAGAAACTCATCGCACTGACGAAAGTGTAGTCTGTGAAGCCACCTGTTCAAGACGGGCGCAGGACCTCCAATGCCCGGAAGTGTCGAGGCGGCACTTTCCGAACCTTGGAACTGAAGCAGTCTACTCCGCTCTCAGCAACGAGTTGGTAACGCCACCGACGACTTTCGTCAGAGGATTCGCTGGATCAAGAAGCCACTCGCCGTCTACGACGAACTTATAACCGTATTCGCCTGACACGACGGTAAGATCGCGCCTCCAAACACCATCCGGGCTTCGCTGTAGAGGATGATCTCCGGTATTCCAGCCGTTGAACTCTCCTGCGACGGAGACGTTCTCGGCAAGACTGTATCCCCTCAACTCGAAATGCGCCTGGTAAGGCCTGACAGCATCGTCCCAGTTACTCTTGAGATCTTTTGTCATTATCAGGAGAGAATTCAGAACCCCATTCTCAACCTTGGTGTGCTTGTTGACTGGGTCCACATGCCATTCTCCGTCGACAACGAATTTATAGATGTGATTTGTGTAGAAATCGAACCGATGTCGACGATGCCACAGACCTTCTTCGTTCTTCTGAAGTGGATCGACGCCTACGCTCCAGTGGTTGAAATAGCCTACGAAAGAAACATTTGTCGCTGAATCACTGCTGTCATCGTACCAGATATCTATTTCAATCCAGTCCTCGTCCTCAGGAGAACGCTCTGCTCCGTTGCTGACAGCAAGCCGCTCTACGTCACGCCATTCTTCGCCCATCCCCAGTTGAATTGTAAGCAACGCGCTGACGCCGTCTTTCGACCTGGCATTCACATTGGCCCCGTTCTCAATCAGCACTCGAGCACATTCTGGCGCACCCCAGGTTCGGGCGTGCATGAGCGGCGTGAATCCCATGGAATCCGAAAGCTCTGGATCGGCTTCGGCATCAAGCAGCACCTCAACACACTCAGGACATCGCCCCCGAACGGCAGAAATCATAGCAGTCCAGCGAGATTCCGCTCCAGTCATATTGGGATCAGCACCATGCTCGAGAAGAAGTTTTATGATTTCCACACGGGTACCATCCCTTCCGCGGTCAGCTGCAGTCATCAATGACGTCCAACCGTTCGTCCCCCCATAGTTGGGATCAGCGCCTGCTCCCAAAACGGTCTCCACCATGTCGGTGCGGTCGCTGAAGATGGCAGAGAACAGAGCTACGTTCAAAGCCCTGCTCGGGCCGCTGTCAGCCCTGGCCTCCAGCAGTCTCTTCAAGGCAGGCAGAGAGTTCCCCCATATGGCGTACGAAAACGCTCCGTGTCCATTTTCGTTGAGGTGATCAGCGTCAGCACCATACTTGATGAGTTGGTCTATGCAACTGACGAGGCCACGGCGCGCTGCCAGCATGAGTGGTGAAGTACCGCTCGGAAGCGTGGAATTCACATCGGCACCGCCTGATGCCAGCACCTCGATGACATTACAACGGCGCTTTGAGATCGCCGTGAGAAGAGCGCTCCACCCCGTTTGGTCGGTGGCATTCGGGTCGGCGCCCGCCTCAAGAATGACGCCAATAGCGTCTTCATGTCCATGGTCCGCCGCGCTTGTGAGTGGCATGTCACCGTCATCATCAATGGCAGACACGGAGAAGCCCCGTCCTATTAGCCATCGGATAGCATCAACTTGTCCTTGCATGGCCGCAAGGTGAAGCGCAGTTCTTTCGTCTGAGGTGCGCGCATGCATGTCTGCCCCGTACTCAGCGAAAAGGTTAAGCATGCGAAGATCTCCGGTTTCGGCGGCTGCGAGAAAGGGAGTCCAGCCTCTCTTGTCCGTTTTGTTGAGGAGCGCACCTTCTTCAAGCAATCTGGCGGCAATGACTGGAGCGGGATACCATGCTGTATAGTCAAGAGCTGTCCGCCCTTTCTCGTTGGCTATCCTGAAATCGGCGCCTCTATCCAGAAGAAGGGCCGCCACATCCGAGTGGCCTTCGATGATAGCTCGCATGAGAGGCGTGTATCCACTGGCATCATCCTCGTCGATTCCGCTGCCCTCAGTCCTGTCCAGAATTGCCGCAACCACACCTGTACTGCCTCCTTCTGCAGCGAAGTGTAGTACATAAGTACCAAATTGAGTGTCCGTCACGGGATTCGCCCCATGCTTCAAGAGCACCTCCACCACTTCGGGCTGCCCTTCTTCTGCAGCTATCATCAGAGGCGTCCTTTGGTCATGGCCATGTGCGTCTACATCCGCACCATATGAAAGCAGCAACCGAACGAAGTCGGGACGCCCGGCAGCAGCAATATGAAGCGGGGTGAATCCAAGTTGCGTGTCAGCATTTTCGATATCCGCTCCCAGCCCAATAAGCAACTCCCCGATGTCCGTTCTCCCGTACAGCGCTGCCATATGGAGGGCCGTGAAGCCTCTAACCCCTCGGTTGAGCGGCGCCCCGTGTGCCACCAACCGCTCGACTTCCTGCTCCATGCCGGCCGCAACGGCTCGCAGCAGACTCTCAAGAAGGGCTTCCCGATTGATAACGCCGGACGCGTCATTGAATTTCTTGATAACCTCGGACAACTCGGGGTCGGGTGGAGGGAGGTCAGATGGTGTATTGCCAACATCCGCACCGAGGCTCAGACAAAGAAAGGCGAGCGTTACCAGAGCGAGTCCAAAGATGTGCAGGGAAATGCTGTAGGGAAGTCGCATTCCCCTCTCCATCAGGACAACTCCGGATACTTCACACCCAACAGCTTCGAGATGGTTTTATTGAAAGCCTTCTGCTCTTCCTTTGCCATCTTCTCCGCCGCGCTGATTCGCTTGCCGAGAGCGTCGAAGTCGAGGCCGGCTGTTGCGCCGAGGTGCGTCTTCTTTGCGATCGCCTCGTAGGGATCCATGTTCTCGAGATCTTTCAGTGATCCTTTGACCTTGTGATACGCATTCCTGAAGGACAGTCCGCCCGCAACGAACTCGATGGCCTTGTCGGTCGCGAAAACGGCGGGACTGAAGCCGGCGAGCAGAGCTTCTTTATTCACCTTCATGCTCGCGATGAGCGGCTTCATAATTCTCACGCAAGCAAGCGCCGTGGCCATGCCTTCGAGAAACGGCTCTTTGGCTTCCTGCAGATCCCGGTTGTAACCGGTGGGCGTCGCCTTGACGATCTCGCTTGTCGCGAACGCCTGCGCCATCACCCGGGAAGCCTTGGCCCGGATGAGTTCCAGCACATCCGGATTGTTCTTCTGCGGCATGATACTGCTTCCGGTTCCGAACTCCGCCGGAAGTGAGAAGTAGTTGAACTCCGGCATCGTGAAGAGCATCAGATCCTGCGCGATCCGCGACAGGGACAGCATCAATTGCGACATAGCCGAAAGGATGATGGATTCCATCTTGCCCCGGGCCATGCCTGCGTAGATCACGTTATGACAGGGCCGGCTGAAACCGAGCGCATCTGAAACATACTGCCTGTCAATCGGCAGAGGAACCCCATAGCCCGCCGCGGAACCCAGCGGACATTGGTCGTTGATCTCGTAGGCGTTTACGAGCAAAGCGATATCATCAAGCAGTGCTTCAGCGCAGGCCGAAGCCCAGAGCCCGACAGAGCTCGGCATGGCCGGCTGCATGTGCGTCCGTCCCACCATCGGCTGAGCCACGTGCTTCACCGCAAATGACTGAAATACTCTAGCCAGCAAGGCCGTATCCTCGATCGCGGCGAGAAGCTGCTGCTTCCCGTAGAGCCGCAGATCTACGGCGACTTGATCGTTCCGGCTCCTGGCGGTGTGAACCCGTTTCCCGAGATCACCGAGGGCGGCGGTAAGCGTCCGCTCCACGGCAAGATGCACATCCTGATCTTCGATCCTGATCTTGAACTTGCCCAGCCGGTGGGTTTCGATGATATCCAGCAGCTTTGCGACCACTTCATCGGCGTTCTTCCCGGTCAGAATCTTCTTCTTCAAAGGCATCCGGGAGAGCATCCGGACGTGTGCGGCAGTTCCTATGCAGTCCACCTCCACGAGCGCAGAGTCCAGTTCCACATCCTTCCCCGCCGTAAACGCGAGAACCGAGGCGTCAATATCACCCACCGTCGTCTTTTTGCTGGAAGCTTTCATTTCAAGTCCTTTTGGCCAACGAGCGTATTCTCTTATGGGGAGGTGTCAAGCAATCGGATGCCGGATACCAGATGCCAGATGCAGGGCCCCTGTCATCGCGAACTCGCCATTTGGACTTGCTCATGACCGCAGAAAGTGAAGCGATCCCGTGTTTGGAGTGAGTGGATTGCTTCGCCGTCCGCCTTCAAGATCAGGTCAAGGAAGATCAGTTGGCTTCTCCCCTCTGGATTCAGTCAAGCCGTCTCGATCGAACGTCTCCTCAATGTACTGGTCCAGATAGTCCTGTCTTTGCCGCACCTGGACATTCAGTTGATCGAGCAGAAGGTCTGCCTTCCGGAGCAGTTCCGACAGTTCCCGATCTGAAGGCGGATGGGCAAAGAGCCTGGCCATCCGATTTCGCGGGGGGCTCCACAACAGCGCTTCAAAAAAGGACTGGTAAGCCTCCGCAACCTGCCTGACTTCTGCGGCCTGACCAATCACTGCACTCGCAAGCCTGGCGGAAAGAAATGTAGTCAGCGTTCTGCTCCATGGCTCGTTTCGCGCGCCGATCAGATCCCGGGGAACCATGGTCTGCGGAAGGGCCAATTGAGGTGACAGACCTACTGTCTGCGGGTCAATCGTCAGAACGTCCTGCAACTCGTTCAAGCCGAATGCCGGGTCAAGACTCCAGAGATTCCTCTTCTGTCTCAATGACACCACCCACAAGTCCCACGCCTGCTCCAGTTCCCGGCCGTCGCTGATATCATCCATTCGTTCCGCCAGCATGTCTGCCGACACCGTCTCACCTTTTGCCAGAGCGTCTAACAGCCCGGACCGGACATCCGGCCAATCGGGTCGCGAAGAGAGCCAGTCAAAAAGCACGCCGCAAAAAGCCTTGTTCTTCCATCGTCCTGACGGAAGGAACTCAAGAAACAGAAGGTCACGCACGCCCGGACAGCGGCCTTCTTCCCACTCCCGCAAAGCCACATACTGATTCCTCGCCCGAAGATCCGAAGTCGCATTCTGGGCCAGACCGATGGAATACCAGTCGGGAGCGTTAATGTAGTCCTCTGAACCGGTGAGAAATGCGGCCTTCCGTGAAAGCAGTCTGCTGACCAGCAGATCGGTGACCTCTTCCAGAAGACTTTCCCGGTCGGCCTGCGCGAAGCTCGGAAGAATGATGCTTTGTTCGATTCGGCCGACCAGGAATCTGCCCGATGTCAGAATTCTTCCAGCCAGAGAAGGATCTTCAGGCCTGATGTCGAGATGCAGCGGATTTCCACGTTCTATGTGAAGTTCCCCGCCTGTGAGAAAGTCTACCTTCTCCGCCGTCTCCTCGATCCATAGCGCAGCATTGAGATTCTCGACCTTGTTTCCGCCGGTGACGAGGAAGCGCTGGGAGGAACTCAATACGCTGGTCGAACCAATCCGGCCCGGCTGCATAATCTGCGCCGACGCAGCCAGCGACAGAGCAAGAAACACAGGAATATTCAGAACACGCATGCCCATTGTTCTCAGCAACATTCAACTCTCATTGGGACCCGCCGGAACCACCCGCGGACGGTCCGGCGGCCCGTCCCGGCCTATGGATTCAAAATTGAATGTTGAGCGCTATTTTCCCCGACTTTCCATGATAATTGTCACGGGCCCATCGTTCTCGATGTCAACGACCATGCTCGCACGGAAGATTCCGGTCTTAACGATATGTCCCATTTCGCGAAGCCGCTCTACAAACTGGCCGAAGAGAGCCTTGGCTTCTTCCGGCGGGGCGGATTCAATGTAGCTTGGGCGGTTGCCTTTCCGGCAATCTCCATAGAGGGTGAACTGGCTGACGACGAGGAACGATCCCTCGACCGCATCGATCGACGCGTTCAGCTTCCCTTCTTCATCGTCGTACACACGAAGCTGGGAGACTTTCCGCGCAAGATAATCGATGTCCGCCTGCGTGTCGCCTTTGGCCACTCCGAGGAGAACGACTGCCCCGGGACCGATTTCGGCAACGGACTCGTCATTGACGAGTACACCGGCCCGACGGACCCGCTGCAGAACCAGCTTCATGATCTATTCCACGGCGTGGGAAATGCGCAGCGTATCGAGCCGGTTCAGGGCCGCCGCGATTTCGTAACGGCGGGGGCGGGCGAGGTCACCGCGGAGATCGCGCGACAGACATTCAAGACCCTCCGTACTCAGATCGCGGTCCACGAGATCCAGGATCTCACGGATCGGACGCCCCTCATCCATGTAGCGAAGTTTGGCGTAGTAGAGAATGACACCGATCGTCTCCGTCTGATGAATGTCAGCCAACTGGAAGATGCCCTGCAGATCGACGAGTGATTTGCCGAATTCCAGAACGTCCGTTGCCAGGGCATTGATGAAGTAGTCATTGGTGCCGACACTTGGATCGAGACTGCTGGGCACGACCCAGCGGTTCTTCTCGACGAGCGAGGAGATGTCCTCAATCTGCCCGGTATTTTCAGACGTCGATACACCCAACTCTTTCGCCTGTGGGGTGACGTCACGCACCTGGAGCCCGTCAAGGCAAAGCACAGTGTCCGCTATAGGCACAAATTCCGCCACACAGCTTGCCCCTCCGACGATGATCGAGACGCCCAGCTCATCCACCAGTTGGCGCGCCCTCGAAGCAAGGCTCGGCGTTTCACTTCTGCCCTCGAACAGGATTTTCGCCAACCTGGAGTCCCCGGCGAGAAATGCCGACGAAGAATCGGCCTCGTCGAAAATCAGGACCCGGGCGCCGACCTCGAGCGCTTCGACCGTTCCCGCAGCCTGTGATACACAGGCATTGGCTTCCTCAGTCGTAAGCTGGGTCATATCGACTTCTCCCAATTCGGAACCGGTGAAGGCGGTTACGTCCACGCGCTGAATGGATCGTCCGGGCTCGGAGGCCACGTAGACCGCATCCGGAACGGTCACAACGAATTCGCGCCCGTCGCCGGGCACGTGATTGTAGATTCCCGAGGCCACAGCCCGGAGAAGTTCAGTCCGTCCGGAAAGGTTGTCGCCAAGGACGACGGTAATGCCGCTCGGTATGCCAAGTCCTTTGATCGCTCCCGTATTGGGCACGTCCAGTTCGACGAGAAGATCTTCGGGAACGGAGAGTACGGCCGTCGATTCGTAGTCCGGGAGATCCGTGGCTCGTTCGCGGACGACCATTGATCCGTCGGCGGCAAACGCAACGAACCCGCGCGTAGGCAGCATCTGGCGAATCTGATCCGCATCCTCCATCAGGTCGACAAAATGATCGACTTCCTTCTCGTCAAGATTGCAGTAAATCAGGGCGGCTGTAACGACGGCCGGAAGATGATCGAAGAACACATCCTGCGCGCTTTCCCCCGTAATGAACCCGTCTCTTGCGGGGAGGTCCACATAGATACGCGCCTCGACAAACTCCTCCGTTACAAGCAGCGATGTCCGGGGAAGAATCTTCTGCCCCGGCACCGCGACAGCAAGACGACGACGCGATACGCCCTCACGGTCGTACTGCGCTACTCGCTCGATGGCTTCTCCGAGCTTGCGGGTCAGCAGGTCCTCAAGGGCAGTGCGTCTGACCGGCGTGTTGAAAAGATGCGCGGGAAAACCGGCTATGATCTGGGGTACGCGGACGACAAAGAGACAAGGATCGCTCTCGGCATTCTCGGGGGATTGCGTGATCTTGAGAACGTAGCGGGAGAAGTCGAAATCACCAATCAGTGACGAGTATTCGGAGAAATCCTTCCCGTCAATGCTGTTTAGAATGCTGAAAAATTCTTTTTTATCTCTCATTGGATTCTGGTCCTTATTCGTTAAACCGGATTTACAATACTGTCATTTTGCCTATCTGCTCTCGATAATCAATGTGATTCGCCCATCGTTCAGTTCGAAACGGTCTGCCGCATCGAGTACCGGCTTCTCCACTTCATCCCTGGCACGGAAGATCGTGGCGATGCGGGCAATGATTCTGCCGCGGAGGAATGCGGGCAGAGGAAGGTGACCCATGCGAACGCCGACCGCGTCTATCGCAAAGGATCCAACGCCCCCCACCGGAATGCCCGAGATCTCGTAGGATAGAGTCACCATCTTCCGCTTCGCGCTCACAAGCACAACGACTGCTTCCGGCTTGATCTGAATATTGATCTCCTGGAGGTCGAGGCTGAGCGCCGGTGCCTGCTGGCCGGCCGGCCGTTCATCGATCCTGGTGATGATCTCCGCGAGATAGCTGTTGATTTCGACTTCACTGGCAGTTTCTGTAACCGCGCGGCCGCTCTTTATTTCAGAAGCGACGTAACGCAGCTTTTCATACAGAGCGCGGGCGTCCTCGCGCGTCCCCAGGCGGCCCGCCGGTTCCACGGGCCAGAGGAGCAGACCGAGCATCGCGATAAGACCGAGAAAGACGAGCAGACGTACGAATCGGAATAGGCGACGTCCTGAACCGCTCCCCGCCCCCGCAGGCTCAACGTGGGAAAGATCCAGTTTCGCGCCACACTTAGTACAGAAGATGCGGGCGAGGTCATTCTTCTGCCCGCAGATCTTACAGACCGGCCCCAGACTCATTTCGTCTCCTTGGCTTTTGACGAATCGGCAGGGCTGTCCTTTTTCTTCTCGGGAGCTGCCGTGGTCGACGAGCTCTTGTCAGCAGTCGCCGCCTTCTTATAGCTGTCGCTCCGGTAATCCGTGGTATAGAAGCCAGAGCCTTTGAAAAGCAGACCCGCGCCCGTTCCGATCAGTCTCTTAACCGGACCGCCGCATTCCCGACACTCCTTCAGAGGTTCGTCGGACATGGCCTGGAACTCCTCGAAGACTACACCGCACTTCTTACATTTGTACTCGTAAGTCGGCATCCCTTGCTCTCCCGAAAAAGGAGGGGGAATATAGGGGCAGCATCGCCAAATGTCAATTGGCTCCAACGATTCTGCGCTACGCCGAATACCTGCTAGTGTTTCATAGTTACAAGATTCACTCCTCGGGTGCCTGAACTGGAACGGGAATCCTCCCCGACGGTAATGCTGGTTTTTCCTCGCAAATCGCGGGTGGTTTTGCATTATGCGTTCCCACATGCAATGTTGTGTGGGCCACGCGGATGAGTTGCTTCATTATCCTGTCGTGACGAGATCCTAGCGCTTGAGAGGACTTTAGATGGACAAAACGGATTTCTTTGCGTACCTGAAAAAGGCTGAGGATCGCGTGCTCGGCTACATCCGCCAAAGCGACGTTGCACGCTTCTTCCATCCACCCATTATTGAGCAAGCCGTATGGGCATACCCTGAAAGGTCCGCCAAACGCCTGCGCCCGGCTGTACTATTGATGTCCGCTGGATGCATGGGCGACACCGCCAAGGAGGATCAAGCGGTTCCCGCAGCGGCGGGCGTCGAGCTTTTCCATACATGGACCCTGGTCCACGATGACATCATTGATAACGACACAATGCGCCGCTTCGAACCCACTGCCCATGTGCAGGCAACCGACACGGCCTTGCGTACACTACCCCTATCGCGAGAACTTGCGACAGAGTTTGGCCGAGACGTGGCAATGCTCGCCGGCGATATGCAGCACGGCTGGTCGATTACAGCATTCTCAGACTGTGCTCTCCAGTCGGATACAGATCCTACGCTTCTCCTTCAAATCATCCGATGTCTTCAGTCCTACGTTTTGGGCGAGTTGATCTCCGGCGAGACCCTTGATGTACAGTATGGTATGACTCATGCTGTGGAAGCCTTGGATCTGTCCGAGGACGAAATAGAACACATGCTTTGGCTCAAGACAGGTGTACTCTACGAGTTCGCGGGGTGGGCCGGTGCTCTCATCGGAGCAGGTCAGTATGTCCCCATTGATACAAAGAAGCCATCTTCCCCGACGGAGGAAGCTATCCTTGCGATCCGCTCCTTCACGAGCAATTGCGGCACCGCATTCCAACTCCAAGATGACATCCTTGGAATCGTGGGTGTTGAAGAGGATCTTGGTAAACCCGTTGGTTCTGACATTCGAGAAGGTAAGCAAACGGTCATCGTACATGAGGCGTTGAAGAACGCTGAGCCTGCCCAGAAAGAGAAAATTTTGTCTGTATTAGGCAACAAGGCGGCGACTCCTGAGGACATCTCGCAGGTCTCCAATCTTTTCCGCGAACATGGTGTTGAACGCGCAAAGGAACGCGCTCGCGGTTATATCGAAAAAGCACGGCAACACTTGCCCCATATTCCCGACGGACACCACAAGGAATTGCTTCGTTTCTGGGCTGACTTCATGATCAACCGCGAGTTTTGAGAGAGCCCATCGAACTGTCCTTTGAAAGGAACACATGAACGTAAATAAACACCATGTCACGGTCTTCATAAGCTCGGCAATGCGAGAGCTTGAGGCCGAGCGGGAAATCGCGCAAGAGGCCCTAGCTCATGCAAAGATGGATCCTGTCGCTTATGAGCTATTTCCCTCAATCAGCCAATCGCCCATGGAAGCCTGCATCGACAAGGTCAAGAAGTGCGACATCTTCGTGCTGATCTTGTGGAAATCACTCCGCCCGGCGGTGGAAGAAGAACTTGCCGCGGCCATCAAGAATAACAAACCAATTCTCCTTTTTGTCAAGACGTTGCTTGACGGTGAGTCTCGCGCATCCAATACCTCTGAGTTCCTTACCCAAGTTCAACAATCGAACGAGAAGCAAAGTGCTTTCTCTGTTTCTTATCGTCCTTTCAGAGGACTTGCGGAATTGCGTCAGATCCTGTGTGACAGTATTGCGGAAGAAACCGCCAAACTATACCGAATGCCCGATTACACCCTCGCAAAGCATGAGTTGTATGATCTAGGCACAGAGATTATCGCACACGCTCGAAAACGTTTATTCATCTTCCAGAGAACCCCCTCACTATTGCTCGGGCCTAGGCCCTACTTAGACGAAAGCAAATCACGTAAATACGAACGTGACTTCTATTCCTCTCTCAAAGAGTGGATTCAGACGAGGCATGAGAATCCCGATTGTGAATTCTTCTGCCTATTCTCGATGAGCGCCACGCAGACTGAACTGCAGAAATACGGCTTGCTCGATCATGCCGACTATCTTGCGCGATTGCGTGTTACGATTGACGAGTATGACCATATCGAAGAAAGCTCAGGTGGTCGCTTCATGGTAAGAATGACAGATGATCCTGTTTCTGGCCCCCACATCGTGGGAGATGACCGTTTTGCCGTATGGCTCTTTGGTGGCGATGACGCCGTCGCCGTGGGCGTCAGGAACGAGAAACTGTGTGATGCTGTGACCCGCATGCTGCGAACTCGCTGCCGTCTTTTGACAGCCAGAGCCATATGCGAAGAAGGTTCCACCTCGGTCAAATAGCCCGCACGACGCACCAACATGCAGCTAGTCCGTCGGCTCGGGAAGCTTCCTGTAGAGAGTCGCGAGACTGACTTTCAGAAGCTGTGCGGCTTTGTCTTTGTCGCCATGCAGATGCTCAAGCACCCGGGCGAGGTACTCTTTCTCCTCATTGCGGAGATATCCTTTCAGCGACTGTATCTTGAATTCGCCGGGCGCGCCGCCGGGATCTGCCATGCCATGCCCCATCTCCACCGCCTGAACAATCTTTGCCGGCAGCACATCAAGTGTAATCCTGTTCTCCCTGGCAAAAGTGCATGCGTGCCGGAGCGCGTTCTCAAGCTCGCGGACATTGCCCGGCCACGAATAGCGCTCAAGCACGAGCTGGACTTCGGGATCGAGTTCGGGAAGCTGCTTGGAAGTGCCGTACTCCCTTCGAAGGATGTGGTACGCCATCGGAAGGATGTCATCCTTCCTCTCGCGCAGCGGCGCTATCTCTATCGGAATGACGCTGAGACGGTAGTACAGATCTTCACGGAAAGTTCCCTTTTCGATCAAAGATTCCAGCCGCTCGTTCGATGCCGCAAGAAGTCGCACATCCACCTTCACGGTCTTGGTTCCTCCGACCGCCCGGATTTCTTTCTCCTGCAAGGCCCTGAGAAGCTTTCCCTGAATACCCAGCGGCATCGAACCGATCTCATCAAGAAACAACGTACCCCCGCTGGCGACCTCAAACAGACCTTCTTTGTCACCGGCGGCCCCGGTAAACGCGCCCTTCACATGACCAAAGAGCTCCGATTCCAGCAGGTGCTCCGGCAAAGCCGCACAGTTGATCGGCACGAACGCCTTGGCTTTGCGGTTGCTGTAGGCATGGATTGCTTTTGCGACAAGTTCCTTGCCCGTTCCGCTGTCGCCGCGAATGAGGACCGTCGTATCCGAAGGCGCGACTTTCTCGATCATCTCGCACACGGCTCTCATCGACGCACTTTCCGCCACTATGTTCTCAAAACGTGAGCGGCCCGCGAGCTCGGCCTTAAGTTGAACGTTCTCGGCAACGATACTGTTGTACTCGACGGCGCGCTGAACCGTGAGCAGGAGTTCATCGACCTTAAACGGTTTTGTGACGTAGTCGAAAGCGCCCTGCTTCATCGCATCGACGGCCATCTGAACTGAACCGTATGCCGTCATCATGATGACGCCCATTTGCGGATACGCCTGGCGTACATACTTGAGGAGTTCCATCCCGTCCACAGGACTCATGCGCACATCGGAAATCAGAAGGTCGAAGGTTTCCTTCTTGAGGATATCCTGAGCTTTGTCTCCGCCCGGCGCGGGAGTGACGTCATAGCCTTCCCCACGAAGCAGCTTCGTGAGAACGCTCAAGACCCCCGGTTCATCTTCAACCACAAGTATGCGTGCCATTACTGACCTCTCATAAACCAATTAGAGTATTCGCAAAACTGAGATAAATTAAGACAATTTTCTCATTCTTTCAAATAGGTGTAGAACTGAATGGCGAGACGCTATCGCACAAGTTGCCTGAGGCGCGCGATTTCCTGATGGGCGGCGGCCGCCCAAGTGCTGTTCCTGTCACGCTTTACATATTCCTGATAGGCCCACAGCGCCTGAGGATTCATACCCATCCGCGCAAATGCGAAACCCATACCGTAGTACGCGCCCACTGCGTTCGCTGACGTGTTGATGGAGGCTATGAAACAGTTCGCGGCTTCTCGGTCACCGGTAATCATCACCCTGTCCTCGGCCATCGTCAGCAGACGATTTCCCCACGGATACCGGGCACTGCCTTTCGCTTTGCTCAGCGCATCGTTGATCTTCTGCAGTTCAAGGTTTGCGTTGTTGAGCCCGACCCCCTGCAGTTGAGCGGCTGTTTCCGTCAACACGCTCTGCACGAGCGGAAATGACTGCTGCATCACGTTCTTCGCTTCGATCTTCTCGTCGACCTTCTTCGCGAGGATCGTGCCCATCGTTTCCTTCGCCGATTCCGCCGTCTTCATCTTCTGCAGTTCGCGTGCCTGTTTCGCAATCCTGGGAACAAGGTCGCCGGCCTCGGCCATTGCCCGCTCATGCTCGCCGTCCGGACGGATGTCCATGATCCCGCTTTCCTGCTTCCACTCGATCACCCGAAGACGAGCCGCCGCCAGCTCAGCAAGAGCCGCATCCGCATCATCCTCAGGCTCCCCGCGCACACAGCGGAGCTGGGAAAAACCGGAAAGAACGGCAACAAGCATCGCGGAGAGAATCGACAAAGATCAGGATAAGGAATGGGGCGAAGAAAAATCAGAATGACCGACACACATCGCGGCGTATTCCCCAATTTAGTGATTATGTGCCCTTTCTTCGTCAGTCAATGTCCCTCCCTCGATATCAGTCGGCAGAGAGGTGTTCGAGGTCATCTAGATCCTTATGGCGACCCGAGGCGCGTTTGTTCTTGCGCAGGTGCTCAATCGAGATGAGGGGGACGTGTTGTCCGTCGATTTCCGCGGTAATGCGATCCGCATAGCATTCATCAAATCGAACACCGTCTATCTCGGTCAGCACCTCGATCCGCATGGGAGGGACACCCATGCGGATAATCTTTCCGGGCTTCAAGAAAAGATCGGGTGAGAGACCGGGGTCGCTGAGTCCGAACCGAGAGAAAACATCGACCAACCTTGAGGCATTCTCCTGTGAGATCGCCACCCAGATATCAATGTCCGCAGTCGCTCGTGGATATCCATGGTATCCTACAGCGTAACCGCCGATCAGAAGGTACTGGACTTCAGACTCGTTCAGTAACTTCAAGAACTCTCTGAAGTCTGCTGGTAGTACTTGCTCTGCCATAGGCTGCCTGTCGGTCAATCTGGATGGCGCGTAGTCGCTCGACAGGAGTGCGGGAGCGCCAGAATTCTCTATCCGATGATCTGTCGTGAAGATCCACGACAGATAGTGTTGTACGGTCAACTTTCATTGTGGTTCAAGGTTATCAAAACCTCTCCGCCGGAACAAGCGCGGCGCTTATGTCTTTCTTCTCTTCCGCCAGCCACATGGTCTGGTCTGCGTTTCCATTCGTGACTTACCAAAGGTCTGTCGCAGGACAATTCACCCGTCCTTTGGTCCTTCTGCGCCTCTCGAGCTTCTTCGTGGCGAGCTGCATATTGGCGCCAGAGCACCGCCGGTACACATGACTCCCCACAGCCCGTTCTGGATTGCCCCGTCGTTTCACTCCTGGCAATGACGGCGCCTTACTGGATCTCGCGCGGACCCATGAATGCGCTGTGCTGATGCAAGCGCGGCGCAGAAGACGCCAATAGGAGTCCAGTCCCGTCTCTCGACCTAGGCAATGCGAATGATGCCGGGCACTGCATCGAAGCCCCGATCAAACGTCATGATCTCGCCCGCTCCATGGCGCTGCATGATGGCGACATGCAGTGCGTCCCGGGAAGATAACTTGCGCGAGCCGAGAAGGATGTCTTTCGCTTTCTGAACATCTCGTGGCTCAACCGGGAAGACTTCATCAACGACCCCGAGAAGAGCATCGAACGCCGGCTGTATTGCATCGAGACGGTCAATCGCCCGATAGCGACGGAGTATCTCTTGAAGTACCTCAGCATTAGTCACAAGACGTTTGCGCTCCGAAATAGCCCTCTCAAGAAGCTGTTGTGCATCCACTTTGTGAGGGTGAGAGGCGCCAACCAGGTACATGGGAATGTTTGAGTCGATGAGAATCATGAATCAAGGCCATCCTGTTGACCTCGCGCTATATCCCCGAGCATCTGATCGATGTCGCCGGCAGGATAGGCGTTGCTTGCTGCTTCCCGCACGACCTGGATCTTCTTTGCCGAATCATACATCGGCTGTTCGCGCAGGGCCTCTCTGAGAGCCTGGCGCACCCATGCCGCAACCGTCAAACGGTGAGCTTTGGCCACACGGCGCACACGAGCCATCTCAGCGTCTTCCAGAATAACCTGCAATCTTTTGCTCATATATATACTCATAGGCATGAGTCAACCGCGAACCCGCAGCTTGTCAGGAGAAGAATGGGTCTCGTGTGCAGATATCATGACCAAAGACGATACGTCATCGCCAGCGCGATAGCGCGAAGCGATCCAGATCATGCACTGCGGACGACCTCACCCGCAATGACAGCGTCCCTGCCGGATCTCGCTGAGAATCACCGCCGCGGCGTTTGCGGCGGCGCCACCCTCGCCCAGCGCTTCGGCGACGCTCTCAAGTTCCTTGAGCATTGTGCCGCGCCGGGGTGTATCGGTGAGGAGAGGACTGATTTCTCGGGATATGCTCTGCGCGGTGGCATCGCCCTGGATGAATTCCGGGCAGATCTCGGAGCCCGCGACAATGTTGACCATGCCTATGTGGGGTACCTGTACCAACTTCCTGCCCATCCAGTAGGTGAAGGCGGCGGTCTTGTAGACCACAACCATGGGACAGCACATCAGTGCAGTCTCGATCGTTGCCGTGCCCGACGCGACCATCGCGGCGTCGGCCTGTCTGAGAACTTCGCGGGTCTGATCTACGACGACCTCGATGTCTGAGGACGGCGCAGTCTCCCGGATCCAGCCTGCGACGCGTTCCGATGGCGCAGCCACGATGAATGAGATGTTCGCGTGTTCCTTTTTCAACGACGACGCGGCTTCGCACATGACGGGCAATAGCCGCTCGACCTCCTGACGTCGGCTCCCGGGAAGCAGTGCGCACCTTGGACTTCCCCGCCACGGCAACGACTTCTCCGGGCTGGCCAGCACGGCGTTAGCTTTGTCGACCAACGGATGCCCGACGAAATCGACCTTCAGATCAACGTCTCTAAACACATCGACCTCAAACGGGAAGATGACCATCAGCCGGTCGATGATTTCTGCCATCTTTCCTATGCGCGAACGATGCCATGCCCAGACCTGTGGACAGACGTAGTAGAGCACCTTCACGCCACGCTTATGTGCCTGTTTTGCAAGGCGCAGATTGAACCCTGGATAGTCGACCAGCAACACGGCGTCAGGCTTGCGCTCTTCGAGCAAGGCAACCATCTGTTTGAAAACGCGCCTGAAGAATCCGTAGCGACGAAGGACTTCCGACAAACCGAGCACCGCCATCTCTTTGACGTCGTGGATGATCTCGACGCCCGCAGCGGCCATTTCGTCCCCGCCGATCCCCCAGAACAGGATATCGGAATCCGTCTTCTGCATTTCGCGAACAACCGCGGCGAGATGCATGTCGCCGGATATCTCGCCGGCGACGACCATGACGGATCGGCTCATGAAGGAGAGTCCTGAATCTTTTCGATGATGCTGACAGCCAGCTTGAGCGCCTCGGCCGCGTGCTCACCACTCACAACGGGGTTATCCCGACGGGCTACGCATTCGACGAACGCTCCAAGTTCCTTCTCGAGCGCGTCGCCTTTCTCAATCGGCACGTCTTCCTTGGCGATGCCACTCGTCGTCATCTTGTAGGCCTCACCGGACTGTTCCTGGTAGTCCAGCGATATGTAGGCATCGCCAAGAAACACCCGGATCTTTCGCATCCGCTCGGGACTGATGCGGCTGGCAGTAACATTCGCCACGCATCCGTTCTCAAACGACAGACGGACGTTCGCGATATCCTCTGTAGGACTCAACACGGGCACGCCCACCGCGTTGACGGCGATGATCGGAGAACGAACTAGATGAAGGATCAGTTCGAGATCATGAATCATTAAATCCAGCACAACGGAGACTTCGGTGCCCCTCGGGTGCAGCCCGTCACGAGGCGGAGGATACGGAGCGAGACGATGAGCCTCGATAAACCGGGGATTCTCAGCAGCCTTCTCAAGGTAAGCCATAACAGGGTTGAATCGCTCAATGTGCCCGACCTGGAGAATGACCCCGTTCCTCTCAGCAAGAGCCACAAGTTCAGTAGCCTCCGCCGTCGTGGCTGCGATCGGTTTTTCAATGAGAAGATGCTGACCCTTCTCGAGAAGTACGCCGCCGATCTCGCGATGCAGATCGGTGGGCACAACCACACTGAGCGCCTCCGTCTTTTCTGTCAGCTCGTCAATCGATCCAAAGGCCTCAGCGCCATACTTGTCCGCGATCTCTTTGGCGCGAGCAGGATCCACATCGTATATCCCGACAAACTCCGCATTCGGCAGCTCCGAATAGACGCGCGCATGATACTGCCCAAGACTGCCGACTCCCACCACTCCGACTCTTACTATGCGCTCGTTCATGATTCGATGTTCGATGTTCGATGTTCGATGTTCGATGTTTCCTTCGCCTCGAAAGCAATCAGACAAATGTTCAAGCGGTCCGCTTCAGCAATGACCGCCTCCCGCTCGAGCAAAATGGTTCTGCCCGCTTCAACGGCCAGAGCCGACGCCCTGGCTTTGGCCAGGGATTTCATCGTCCGCAATCCGATCACGGGAATATCGAACCGCATATCGTGACCGCGCTTGGCCACTTTAACGACGACACTGCCCGGACCGCCAAGCTTTCCGGCTCGTTTGATCGTGTCGTCTGTCCCTTCAAAAGCCTCAACTGCGAGTATAGTCCCCTCTTTGATAACTACGGTCTGACCAATCTCAAGTCCGCTCGTGGTCTTGGCCACATTCCGTCCGATCTCAATATCCTGCCGTTCGCGATCGGTGGGCGCGCGCTTACCCAGTGTGCCGGCCGCGGGCATGGAAGACTCCATGAACAGATACGCGGGCTGCAATTCGACACCCACCTTCTTCAGTTCATCGCCGATTGCTCCGAAGATCGTATGGGCATTGCGTTGAGGTAGACCGGCGAGAAGGCTGAGCATAGCTTTGTCCATGCGGACGCGGAAGAGATGCGTCGGCGTGATCTGCCCGACCATGACCACGTCCTTGATCCCGGCTTCCGTGAATGCCTCAATCATGGCGCCGAGTTTGCCCAGATTCAGCCACTTCACCTCATCGGCGCACTTGTTGATGACCGAATCCGTTTCCTTCTTGAACGCCACTGCAAAGATGCGCTTCACGCCCTGCGTACGGGCAGACTCCGCGAGCAGTCGGGGATAGACTCCCCTCCCCGCGATCAGACCGATTGACTCAGGAATATCTGCTCTCATTCGGGCGCATCTTGCCAGAGGTGAGGACGGTAGACAAGCGCGGGAGAATGGAAGAGCCTCCCAGCACCGCCCCTGTTTGGGAGTTTGGGTGTATGGAAGTTTGGGAGCGGGCGGAGGGTCTGTTACTGAATATTCATTGCGCCGCGTGATGAATATTCACGTGACTGACCCTGCGGGAGGAGGGGCTTCAGATGGATCATGCTAGAGAAGCTGCAATTGATCGTCCTTCTTGGGCCAGAAGACGCCCAAAATCATAAAGTCATGTGGATGAGCCAGGATATTCCCAGCAAAGAAGTAAACATCGCGATTTGGCGCGTTGTTTCTCCGTCCAATCCTTATCCTTTTCAGGTTCTTGGACTATGTCCAGCACCTCGGCGGGCTGAAAGAAACCCATCGAGACGCCATCGCTCTGCTGACGTCTCTGGAGTTCGCACATTGAGGGACAGACAAGGTTATGTACCCACCTCTTACGGGCTGCCCAGAATGGCACTGACTTAAGGCCACGACATGCCTTACGGCATTGACTACAAACAATGCGAACTTCATCACGACCATATCTGACACCGTCGCGCAAAGAGAGGATCACCTGACTCGTGGAGACCATAGTTCGTGACGATGAGTTCGTTTCTACAGAGGATTTCACTCTGCTTCAAACTTCGATTTCTCACTTTCATCATTCACCATTCATACTTCATAGTCTCTTTTCCATGCCCAACACACTTGCACATCTGGGAATTCAGGGCCTCGTTACACGGGGCGTGTGGAGAAGTGCTGACCTCAAGTGGATCTATCTCGGGTGCGTTGTTCCTGATTTGCCATGGATTCTGCAGAGAGTCCTGCGCGCGGCATTGCCCTACACTGATCGTTACGATCTTCTGCTTTACGCGGGCGTGCAGGCGTCACTGGCTTTCTGTCTTGTTTTCGCCGCGGCGGTCGCGGTAATCACTGACCGTCCGAAGCCGACCTTTTTCCTGATCGGGCTCAGCTCGCTCTTCCACCTCCTGCTTGATGCATCGCAGATGAAGTGGGGAAACGGCGTGCACCTCTTCGCCCCCCTCAACTGGAACTTCTTCACGTTCGGCACGTACTGGCCTGAGAGTCCCGTGAGCCTGGCGTTGACTCTGCTCGGATTCGTATACGTCATCGTTTACTGGAGGAACGCCGTCTCAACCCCCGTGTGCCTCCGGCTCTGCCCCCCCACACGGCTGGTCTACAGTATGCTCCTGCTCATCGTGTACTTCGCGGTCCCGCCGTTTCTGGCCAACGGCCCGAGAGAGGCGGACAACTACTACGTCAACACCCTCATGAACGCGGACGCACATGAAGGAAAAGAGATCGCCTTCGATCGCGCCGTCCTGCTCAAGAAAGGGGACGAACTCTATGCCCGCAATTTCGCGGATGAGGAGTTCAAGTTAACCGGCGTGGAAACAGATCAGACCAGTGGCCTGATGACGCTGAAAGGACATTTTACAGCGCGTAGAACGATCGCCGTCAGTGCGTTCCACATCCACCCGAAAGGCCCGCGCGACTATGCCTCCGTAATCGGCCTCTTTCTTGTGGGCATGATCTGGGTCTTCGCTTTGCCTCAAGTCCAACGCTGCCGTTGAGGGCGGGTTCATTTCGCGGGCGATGCTTACCGCAGCGACAGCGGGACATGCTTCGCGAGCGACCGGAAGTGCTTGTCGTACGTGAACAACTCCAACCCGTTCTGAATCGCGTGCTGCGATATGATCAGATCGGGAATGCCCACCTTGTTGATCCCGTTGCGAAGACAGGTAATCTGCATCTGAACGATGTCCTCCCAGTCTATTGAGACCGGATGCCGGGCAATGTCCTTCAGAAGGCCTATCAACTTCCGCTCTCGCCGGACATGAAGCGCGGGAATCAATTCCGCCAGAATGAGATCGTTGACCTCCACCAGGTTCTCATCGATCAGAAACTCCAGTTCTTCCTGATCTCCAGAACCACGGAAATAGTCGATCCATACCGGACTGTCGACCAACACGCTCATCGTCGTTTCCGCAGGGAGTCCAGATCAAGATCCAGATCTACCTTGCCCCGGTATTTCCTGAGCCCCTGGATTCGGTTCTTCCGAACATAGTCTTCAAGCGCCGCGATGATCACAGCCGTCTTGGTGTGCTGGTGTGAAATCCTCATCGCTTCGTCAATCAGAGGTTCGGGAAGATCAAGAGTTGTTCTCATGGTTACCTCAATGCATATATACTTCTGATATCATGCATATAAGATATGCTGTCAGATGAGTTTTGTACACGTCCTTTTCGTACTCTATCGGGTCTTCCTCTTGAGGCGGGCACGGGCAGATCAGGCTTCCGGCTTTTTTGCTATCGCGACAACGGAGAGGCCCTTCCACGGGAGGATGGGGTCGATGACGCGCAGCAGCCAGACGAGGTAATCGAAGATTTTCAACTGAAGCTTTCCAAGGTACTTCCTCTTCATGATCTTCCCGTTAAGCCACCACGCGGGCACCGCCGCGCTGTTTAACGTGAAAACCTTCTCGACCTCGAAACCGGCGCTTTCCAGCTTATCCCGAAGGTCCTTCTCGGTGTACCGGCGACGATGTTCAAGGACCTCGTCCAGCGTCCCGAAAAGATCCGGATTGTTCGGCGTCAGGATGCACGCCCGCCCACCCGGCTTTAGCGCGGTCAGTATGTTCTTCATAGCGGACACATCATCCTCGACGTGTTCGATGACGTTCAGGCAGATGACCGTGTCGAACTTCCGCGCATGTGGTTCGATTTCCTCTGCTTTTTCGATATCGATCCGGGCCACGTTCACGCGTGAGTTGCCTTCGTACAGGTTCTCCAGGTAGTGCAGATGCAGAGGATCCAGATCGGATGCTACATAGCTCTTCCGCGGAAGGAACTGCCGCGTGAGGTTACCCATTCCGGCGCCGATCTCGAGAACCTCGTCTCCCACCCACGGACGGATTGTCTCGGCCATCCAACTGTTGAAACGATGGGTCCTTGAAAGGCTGTGCAGGATGCCATGTCCATACTGGTCCGTATACAGGTCATCGACGAGGCGGTAGTAAATGATGACGAAAAGCGCCTTCACACCGTCCCACCACGTGATCTTCTTCCCTTCGGCATATGTACGCCCGTGATACGAGATCGGCACTTCGTAGATTCGGCAGCCCCGCTTGGCCAGTTTCGCGGTCAGCTCGGGCTCCATGCCGAACCGATCTGACCGGATCGGAATAGACCTGAGAATATCGCCCCTCACCATCTTATAGCAGGTCTCCATGTCCGTCAGATTCAGGTCCGTGAACATGTTCGAGAGCATCGTCAGGAAGCGATTGCCCATACTGTGCCAGAAATAGAGCACACGCCTGTAGGTACTCGGAAGGAAACGCGAGCCGTAGACAACATCCGCGACACCTTTGAGAATCGGCTTGAGCAGGGTGTTGTAGTCCTCCGGGTCATACTCCAGGTCGGCATCCTGAATCACCACAATATCGCCGGTCGATTTCTCGATGGCCGTGCGGATTGCGGCGCCCTTGCCTTGATTCAATTCGTGATGGAAGACCTGCAGATTGCCGTACTGCTCTGCAAGCTGTTTGAGACTGTTCAGTGTGTCGTCTTTCGAGCAGTCGTCAACCGCGATGATCTCTTTCTCGATCCCGTCGGGAAGCCGGACGGCCTGGACTTTGGCCATCACGTCCTGAACGGTGAAAGCCTCATTGTAGACTGGTATCAGGATGCTTAGTTTCAAACGACCTCTCCCCGTCTGTGATACTGTTCCGCACTTAACATCGGTCACGAACTACCGCGTCTCGCACTGAAATGCAAGCGTCCTTGCAACGGCCCGACCCGTCACTCTTTCGTTTTCGGGCGCAGGAGAAGGCGGTCGACGGCAAGAGCCACGTATCTCTTGTCACGGGTCCGCGGCATGACCCGGTAGCCCACGCGCATGAGAAGCGTATTCCGGCCCGCGTGCAGCGTTTCCGCGGGCAAGATCCCCTCGCAGGTCTGGAAGTTCGACGTAACCGCAAATACCCAGTTGGTTATGTAGTTGCCGTTGGCATACAGCCCCATGTTCTGCCTCCGCCCCTCCGCAAACATCGGCATGGCATCAATCCAGATGGTCGTATCGACCGGCTTTTCCACCTCAAAATACAGCTCCGCCTCCAGGTGCTCGATCCAGCGAAATGTCCTTTGAAGAAATCTCTCGTATTCATCATGCCCCCAGCCGAATCCGTACAGCCCCCCCGGATCCCGATATCCGAGCAGAATGAACTGGTCGCCGGGAAGCGTGTCGGGGAACGTTGGACCCGCCTTACTCTCTGCAAGCCCGGACCGCCGAACTGCGAGAACGCAGAACACCGCGCACGCAAGCACAAGAGCCCGCTTTGCCATGATTGATTTCACGATCTTCATCAGATAGGGTGTTGTCATTGTTTCTTCTCAAGAAGGAAAATACAAGCACTACGACAGGAAGCGAAGCCCATGTGCGGAATATGCGGATTCAATCGCCGGGATGAGGAACTGATCACCCGAATGACTGACGTCATGGCCCACAGGGGCCCGGATCAGTCAGGCCGATTTCTTTCCGACGCATGGTCCCTCGGCCACCGCCGCCTGAGCATCATCGACCTGTCCGAGCAGGGCCGTCAGCCCATGACCAACGAGGACGGCACCATCCAGGTCGTTTTCAACGGTGAGATATACAATCACCTGGAAGTCCGGCGGGAGCTGGAAAGCAGGGGTCATATCTTCCGCGGCCATTCGGACACGGAGATCATTCCGCACGCCTACGAAGAGTATGGCGTGGACTGCGTCAATCACTTCCAGGGCATGTTCGGGATTGCCATCTATGACATTCCGAATGAGACCGTCATGCTGGCGCGCGACCGAATCGGGATCAAACCTCTTTATTACTACAATTACGACGGGAAGTTCGTCTTCGCATCTGAGATCAAAGCGATCATCGAAGACCGCACGATTCCGCGCGAGGTCAACCTGGAGGCGGTCTATTCCTATCTCGGATTCGAATTTGTCCCGGCCCCGAACACGATGTTCAGAAACATCCACAAACTCCCTGCCGGACACTGCTTAATCTGGGAAAAGGGCCGCGCGGAAATCCGCTCCTACTGGGATCTGACGTTTCCCGCGGAACCCACACTGACCGACGAGCAGGAGATCGTCGGGCGCATGCGGGAGTTGATCGAGGACGCGGTTCGCTCGCGCCTGATGAGTGACGTGCCCCTCGGCGCGTTCCTGTCGGGGGGACTCGACTCAAGCGCGATCGTGGCGATGATGCGCAAACATATACCGGGCCGCCTGCGCACGTTTACTATCGGCTATGAAGACAAGACGTTCAGCGAACTCGACTACGCCAGGATCGTTGCCGACGAGTTTGGGACCGATCACCAGGTTCTGATGATTGAAGGCATGTCGCCGGAAAGGATCGAGAGGTCCTTATGGCATTTTGACGAGCCGATGACCGACCTTTCTTCGATCCCGCTGATGCTGGTGTGCGAGCAGGCAAAGAAGCACATTACGGTGTGCCTCAGCGGCGAGGGCGGCGACGAAGTGTTCGCCGGTTATGACCGCTTCAAGGCGAGCCGGATCAACAGCTACTACAGTGTCATCCCCGCCGCTCTCCGCGAAGGAATCATCGCTCCGATGATCGGGCGTCTCGCCGACCGCCCCCAGAAAAAGGGCGCCGTCAACATGCTCAAAAGGTTTATCGAAGGTTCCGTCCTGCCGGAGGAAGGACGGCATCTCCGCTGGCAGTACTTCTCGAATGCCGCGCAGGATGCGGCGCTTTTCAGTGACAGCTTCTGTCGCGAAGTCAGGCTGGATCCCTTTGACGTGCCCTCGGCCTATAACAAACGCTGCACCGCCCGTGACCGGGTGAACCGCGAAATCTATCTCGATATGCGATTCATGATGGCGGACAGCGTTTTGATGAAAGTCGACAAAATGAGCATGGCCAACTCCCTGGAAATCCGGGTTCCCCTGCTCGATCACCGGCTCGTTGAATTCATGGCCGGCGTACACGGCAACCTGAAACTGAAGGGCCTCGAAACAAAGCATATCTTCCGGAAAGCGCTCGAAGGCATCCTTCCCGACAAGATCGTTTACCGCGGAAAACAGGGCTACAGCCTCCCTGTGAAGAATTTCCTGCGTGACCAACTTAAGGATTACATGTTGGAATTACTTAATGAGTCACCGCTGATCCGGGAAACGGCAAACCGCGCCTATCTGGACCGGGTGATCGAGGAACATATGACGTTTAAACACAACCACAATCACCTGCTGTGGGGGTTGATGCATATTGCAATCTGGCATAACCGGTTCTTTCGATCATGAACGAAGACAGCATGTACAAGATGAAGCAGGTGCGGGACTCGGGTCGCGGCTCATTCGCCCGCTATCGGAAACTGACCTATGGCGACCTCTCTCTCGGCAAGGTGATCTGGGCCGAACTGCTTGTAACGATGATCGGCGGCCTTCCCGGGGCGGCGGGGCTCTTCCTGCGCAGCCGCCTGTATAGAACCTTCTTCGGCGCAATCGGGAACAACGTGATCTTCGGGCGGAACATCGTCTTCCGCCATCCGGAAAAGATCCGTCTCGGAGATAACGTGATCCTCGACGACAACTGCGTGATCGATGCGAAGGGGGAAAGCAGCAAAGGCATCGCGATCGGCAACGGGGTCTATATCGGGCGCAATACGATCGTCTACTGCAAGAACGGCGATATAGAAATCGGCGACTCCGTGAACATCTCATCGAATTGCCAGATATTCTCCTCCAACAGTCTTCGCATCGGAAAGGACACGGTGATCGGCGCCTACAGCTACTTCCTCAGCGGGGGGGAGTACAACTACAAGGACGAGACGCCCTTCGCTCAGCAGAGCGGCATGGGAACCCGCGGGCCGCTGACCATAGGGACCGACTGCTGGATTGGCGCGCGTGTCACGATTCTCGACGCGGCAGACGTAGGCGACCGGTGTGTGATCGGTGCAGGCGCCGTGGTGAACAGACCTCTTCCGAGTCACTCCGTGGCGGCTGGAGTTCCCGCGCGCGTCATCAAGACCGAGCTCTGAACCATCGCTTCAGCACCTGAGCGGGACAACACCGATTGCCCAGCAACCGGCGTTCGACCGCCCTGTCGCGCAGAAAACTCCTGAGTGAAGACTCAGGATCGTCGGTCTTGAAGTCCACATCTGCGGCGACCGCGTATCGGCCCGCCATTTTCTCCTCGCCGGAAACGGGCAACGGATCTGTACCCGCAACGATCTGGAATCCCCGCCTGCGCGCAGTTCCAAACAGCGACGGCTCCGGGAGGAAACGCGGGCGCATCGTAGTGTCGCCAATGAGAAACTCCTCCGGAGAGCGCACTTCAATGAGTCCGGCGACTATGGCGCGCCTGCGTCCCGTCCATTTTCCCAAAGCCCATGTCAGAACAGGCACCGCACCGGATGCGACCGCGGCATCGAGAACTTCAGCGACAGGGAGACCATCCGCGATCGTGTTTGCCGTACACAGACAGAGCACCTCGAGGCGCTCCAGCGTCGCGACCTGTCTGCCCGCAACGACCCAGACCGGCCCCCCTTCGATATCGACGCGCAGGCAAAGTGGACTCGCGGTTTCCTTAACGGACAACCCCGCTTTTCCGAATTTGCCCTTCCGAAGAGAGGAGAAAAAATCACAGTCGGCACGCTCGGCCAGAAACAGGACCTTGTCAGCGGCCGGCCCGGCCAGGCGGTTCAGATTTCCGACGGCCGAGGTAAAGAAGGTCGCGGCATCATAGCCGTCATAGAAATGCACATGTGTGTCGGCAATAATCATGCGCCCTTCTTAGCATATTCGTAAGCGGACCTTAATCGTAATCGTCACTTGAATCCGAACGCCCGTAATGGAAGGATTCAGCACATGGAACTTCAGGACCAGCCATTGTCCTTTTCCGAGACCGCCGACATCGAAACGTCATCGGCCGGCTACGCGGCCCGATTCGCCGGACCTGTCGGACGCTGGATGCTGGACAAACAGCTCGCCGCCGTCCGCGATCTTCTGGTCGAGAAGCCATACGCGACCATTCTCGACGTGGGCGGCGGACACGGACAACTCGCGCCGCCTTTGGCCGAAGCGGGCTATGACGTCACCGTCCTGGGAAGTGCCGACGTGTGCGCGGATCCTGTCCGTGAAGGATTGGAAAAGGGCATACTCCGCTTTGAAACCGGCAATGTCATCGATCTTCCTTTTCCCGATGATTCCTTCGATGTGGTGCTTTGTTTTCGGCTGGTGACGCATTGCCAAGCATGGCAGACACTGATTTCCGAGCTCTGCCGCGTCGCGCGCAAGGCTGTCATCATCGACTATCCCACGAATGCCAGCGTGAATGCCATCGCCCCGGCGCTGTTCGGCGCCAAGAAAAAACTCGAAGGCAACACCCGCGTCTGGAGACTCTTCAGCCGCTCCGAGCTCAAGACCGTTTTCGGCGGTGCAGGATTCGAAGCGGCGGGATCCAGAAAGCAGTTCTTCTTCCCGATGGTTCTGCACCGGATGATGAAACAGCCATGGCTCTCCGGGATACTTGAAGGAGTCGCCCGTTTGTGCGGATTGACATCCGTACTGGGATCGCCGGTCGTCGCCCGCTATGAACCGATGAGACAAGACGTGACAGATAAACTCGATCCCCGCTCACTCAGCGGCATGCGTGTCGCCGTTACTATCCCCCATATTGACGACGGCGTTCTCGGTTGCGGCGGGCTTATCCTTCAGATACCGGACAAGTCCAACATCCACTTCATTTATGCCTGCGACGGCAAGGCTCTCCCCGCAGGCTCACAAAGTCCTCCGCACGTCGATCTCGGCGCCCTGCGCCGCGAGGAAGCACTGGCCGCTACGGAAGTACTCGGCATCCCGCGGGAGAACGTCCATTTCCTCGATTATCCGGACTGGCATCTCAAGAAGCATGCGTCCGATCTGGACTCGGCGCTGAATCTGCTTTTCGATGACATTCAGCCGACACACGTTTTCACACCGTTCCGATATGATCGACATCCCGACCACATTACATTAAGTGCGCACGTTCGCCGGAAGACGATTGAACGGAAACAATCAATTCGGTTGTTTGAGTACTTCATCTACTATCACTGGAAACTTCTGCCGATGGGAGATATCCGTAAGTACATTCGCAGCCACCTGCTGATTGCGGCGGAGATTGACCGAGTGTCCGCTGATAAACGCCACGCCTTGAGCAAGTTCGTCAGCCAGGTGACCGTGTACTATGAACAGCAGCACAAGCCCGTCCTCGGCGAGGATCTATTGGATGAGTTCTCAAGAGGACCGGAGCTGTTCCTGCGCCCCGCGGGACCGATAAGCGACAGAAATATCTTCACGATCGCGCCCTGCCGCGTTCGCCTTGTCCACGCGCTCGAACCTCGCCTCAAGAACTTCAAGGAACAAGTCCTCTCCCTGTTGCAGCGCCTCAAGAACCGGATACAGTAGAGCATGCCCTCACCGATCGCACATGTGTCCGTTGGTCTGGCCGTCTTTCTTCTTCTGAAGGAACAGGCAGGATCTCTGATACGACACCGCTGGGCGAAATGGATATTGGCCCTCGGTCTGATGGCTTTCTCTCTCCTGCCTGATCTCGATTCGGTCCTCGGCTTTGCCACCGGCGATCTCGGGAAATACCACAACAACCTGACGCACAGCATATTCATCGGACTGGCCGCAGCCGCGGTGCTTGGGGCGCTCCTGAGTCTGACAAACCGCGGCGCGCTTCTGAAATGGTTTCTGCTCATTCTCCTCTGCTACGAACTGCACGTCCTCATGGACTACTTCACCTACGGCCGCGGCATCATGGCATTCTGGCCGTTTACGTCCGAACGTTTCAGGTCTCCGGTCCTGCTCTTCTACGGCCTCCACTGGTCCGACGGACTCCTGACTCACAAACATCTGTTGACGCTGTTGAACGAAATCGTCTTTGCGGCTCTCTTGTTTGGCGGCTTCTGGCTGCGCGAACGAAGGACAAGCGGCTGGCGGACATAGCCTCACGGCGGGACATCCCCCGGGAAGCAGACCTCCCGGAGCTGAGTTGATGAAGCCCGGACACTGGACTCTATTTGTCACATTCAGGTGTGCGATCGCACACCTGAATGTGACAAATAAAGGCAGGACCAGGTCCATTAGGCGCGTCCTTTGCCTCCCTCCGTCCTCGCCCCGTCCTCGCCCCGGGACATGCTTCTTTCCTTTGCGGGCTCCGTTCGGGGGCCGACGCGGTGACGCGCCCTGAACAGGATTGCGCCTTTGACTACCCCCCCGCCAACGTGCTAAAGACACGCACTTTTCACGGGAGAATTTCATGAAGGTGCTGGTAACAGGCGGAACAGGTTTCACAGGAAAGGCGCTGGTACGGCGGCTCCTCGACGAAGGCTATGAGGTCGTCGCGCTGGACTACAAAGAGGGTCTGAAGACCGAGGAACTGCGCGCGTGGGGCGCGGATGTCCGCATCGGCTCCGTGACCGATAAGGACGTCGTGGCCGAATGCATGAAAGGCGTCGACTACGTCCAGCATCTGGCGGCCGCCTTTCGGGAATTGGACGTACCGAACGAGTACTATGAAGAGGTGAACGTCGGCGGCACGAGGCTCACACTCGAAGCCGCGCACAAGGAGGGCGTAAAGAAGTTCGTCTACTGCAGCACGTGCGGCGTACACGGCAACATCGATAATCCGCCCGGCGGCGAGGACGCGCCGATTCAGCCCGCCGACTACTACCAGAGAACGAAGTATGAAGCAGAGCCAGTTGTGAGAGAGTACTTCGAGAAAGGCCTCAAGACCGTCATCCTCCGCCCCGCGGCTATTTACGGTCCCGGCGACCCCGAACGGTTTTTCATGATCTTTAAACGAGTGGCGTCAGGTAGATTTCCAATGTTTGGAAACGGCAGGACCTACTACCATCCACTCTACATCGACAACCTGATCGATGCCTGCATGCTCGCCATGCAAGAGGGCAAGGGTGACGGAAACGCATACCTTATTGCCGACGAGGAGTATCTTGAGATCGAGGAACTCGTGAAGCGGACGGCCAAGGCTCTCGGAGTCGACGTGAAGATACCTCATTACCCCGTCTGGCCCGTCGTCGTCCTGGGGCATATCTGTGAGAAAGCCTTCAAGCCCTTTCACATCGTTCCCCCCATCTTCCCTCGCCGCGTCGACTGGTATCGCCAGAACCGCGCCTTCAAGATCGACAACGCGAAGCACGACCTCGGATACCAGCCCAAAATCGGCATCGATGAGGGACTGAGAAGAACAGGCGAATGGTACAAGGCAGAAGGCTATCTTTGATCAGTCGCCGAAAACCATCTCCCGATAACGCCGCGTAATCACGTCCCACGAGTAGTTGCTCAGGACATAGCGCCTGCCCGCTTCGCCCATGCGTCCGGCTGCATCGCCGTTGGCCAGAAGATAATCGAGGCATCCCCTGAACTCTCCGTAGCTGGTGAAATAGAGCCCGCCGCCGGATTCAACCACATGTTCGCGCGTGACAGCGCAGTCGCCATGCACAAGGCAAGGCGTGCGGCATGTCCATGACTCCATCACGACGATGGAGAAACTCTCGTTGAGAGAGGGCTGACAGAATACCGAAGCGGCCGAATAGGCGTCCTTCTTGTCCTGATCAGGGACATATCCAAGATCGACAATGCCTGCTTCCATATCTTCGGGAATCGAGAGGGATCCAGGTCCCATCAGCACCAGACGAACGTCGTCACCGCGCTCTTTTCTGTACGCCGAGAAGTGCCGAACCAATGTGTGGACATTCTTGGTTTCGTGTTTCCTGCCCGCATAAAGAATGAATCGACCCTCGATCCCGTACTTGCTGCGAAAGCGCCCGCCGTCCGATTCAAACTCCGTATCGATCCCCTCTCCCAACAGTATTCCCCGTCCGTTGAGATCGCCATAGAGATCCTGTGCAAGCCTCTGTTCAGAACCCGCATGGAATACCACCTTGCCGACTCTTGAGAACATCTCCCGGAAAAGCCCCATTCGCGCGTACGCTTCATCGTGGAGACACGGAATCAGAACGCTCCTGTCGCCGCACAGCATGGACCCGTAGTACGTCGTTCCGAAAAGATACGGAATAAAGCAGATCCAGTCGTACCGCGCATGGTGTTCGGCGAGATACCGGTAGAGCCCGAAGCTGTTGATGTGCATTGCAATAAATTGTTTCTCTTCGTCCAAACTCAGGCGTTGTCCGCCCGTCAGCATGCGCTGGTTCAGTTGAGCGAACGGCGTGAGGTCAACGGGTTCGGTGCGGAAGCGGCGAATGACCAGCCCGTTCTCGGAACTCTCGCCCTGCTTGTAGTAGTTGACGTTCCAGTCATGCTGGAGATCGAGAGCGCACGTAGTGAGAATCTCGACGTTGATGCCTGTCGCGGCAAGGTGGATGGCGGTGTTCCGGCACTCGGACTCGGCGCCCCCGGCAGCGCGGTTGCCGTAGAAAGGAGCGACAAACGCAATGTTCACTTGTCCTCGCTCTCCCCCGCCTGATCAAGCTTCTCTTCGATTCGACGCAGACGCTCCTCGATATTCATGTCATCGTACTCGCCGAGGCGCTCACTCAGTTGAGCAAGCATGCTGATCCGACGCTGGGTCTTCTCGAGAAGCTCTGAGGACTCCGGAGCATCCCCTCCTTCGAGAATCCTGACGAGCTTGTTCAGCACGCGAACAACGCCCGCGTGAAACTCGTTGATTTCACCTGTAAGAGGACGGATGAGTCGGTAGACCAGCTTCGTAAGCAGGCCGAGTGCACCGGCGGGGACTTTCTGTCCTGCCGCGCAGGCTCGGTTGGCGGCTGCAAGGTTCTCATGCAGGTCGTTCTCTGCCCGTACGCCTTCGCGAAAGTCCACGGGAATGGAAGCCTCGGCGTCGGATACGCTCTTCCGTATCTCTTCTACGATCGCCTCCACATCGGGCTTTTTCTGCTCGTTCATCGTGACGCAGAGGATTGCACCAGCCAACGGAACCGTCAAGTTCCCAAGCTGTTGACGGGAGACCCGGTAACGGCTAGAAAGGGATTGCTCACTGAAATACGGCGCCATGCAAACAGGAAAGACTCAGTTCGAGAGAATACTGCAACTCATCATCATGGCCGGCTGTGCCATGTTTCTGCTGACTCTCTGCATCATCGCCATCGGGCAGATTTTCTACCCCTACGAGCTTGAATGGATGGAAGGCGGCATGGTCGACCAGGTGGCACGGATTATTGCGGGAAAACCGCTTTATGCCGCCCCCGCACTCTCATTCGTACCCTACACGTACACTCCCCTCTATTTGCATCTGTGCGCGTGGGCGTCCCGATTCACAGGACTCAGCTTCATGACCCTGCGGCTCGTGGCTTTCCTGAGTACGCTTGGATGCTTCTTCATGATCTTCCTGGTGGTCGTGCGGGAGACCCGGTCCGCGTTCTTCGCATTTCTGTCATGCGGCCTCTTTGCGGCCATGTATCATCTCGGAGGCTCGTGGTACGCCGTTGCGCGCGCCGACATGCTCCTTTTCTTCCTCATGCTGGTCGGCGTGTATCTCCTGCAGGACAGGAAAGAGCATATTCTGAAAACAGCCGCCGCAGCCGTGCTCTTCTGCCTTGCGTTTTTCTGCAAGCAGACCGCTCTTTTCGTCTGCGCTCCCCTGGCCGTCTATACTCTTGTCTTCTTCCGCGGTGTGAACCGTATCGTGTTCCCTCTGATTGTTGCCGGTCTGATTTTTGCCGGAACGTGGTGGCAAGACAGCATCTCGGATGGATGGTTCAGCTTCTACGTGTTTGAATTGCCGGCCCATCACAGGCTGGTGCCGTTCCGTATTGCTTCATTCTGGATCAAGGACATCCTCTCCCCCCTGTTCATCACATCCTGTCTCTGCGCCGTGTATGGCCTGAGTCTTCTGCGTTCAAGGAACTTCAAGAAGTTCTTCTTCGCTTTCCTTGTGCTTGGCGGACTCGTCTGCGCCTCCTTCCTCGTACGCATCAGGACGGGCGCTTTCGCCAACACCGTTCTACCTGCTTATCTTGGCGCGGCCGTGTTCTTCGGAATTGCCGCACACTCCGTGATGATGAGCATACGGAACACTGGAGTGACTCACTTCTACAACGCCGTACTTCTTGCGTGCCTCGCGCAGTTGATGTTTCTTTTCTACGACCCCACGGTTCAGATTCCGACGAGGGATGACCGTGATGCCGGCGATCATCTGATCGAATTGATACAGCGTTTCTCGGGCGAGGTGTATATTCCCGCGCACAGCCACTATGCGGTGATGGCGGGCCGACCCGCACTCGCACAGCAGGTGGCAAGCTACGACATCGAGCGCAGTAACCGGCCGGACATTGTCGCACCTTTCACTAACGAGCTTCACTCGGCCATCAGCACGGGTCGTTTCGACGCGATTATTCTGGACCATCCATGGCATATCGATGCCATGGACCGGTATGAGTACCGCGGTGACCTCTTCAACAACGACGTCGTGTTCTGGCCCGTCACCGGACGCCGCATTCGCCCCAAGGGCGTCTACGTTCGCAGGGATCTGGATGTGGATATCAGCGATCTGATCCAGGGACCGTGACCGGGGAACGTCTATTTCCCGTAGTGAGTACGCGGCCTGTGGATATAGACCACACGCTTCTTCGTGTCTTAGTCAATTCGCCAAAGACCCAGATCCGGCGTGTCGGTGTGGGTCAGGACTTCGCGGAAAGTGGCAACGCGCCTGCTGTCGCTGACCTCAAATGATCCCGCGCTCTTCCGGTAGAGCGGCGAGAGCACTTCCACTTCGTATCCTCCGGGCGTCACGGCAACGTTGTACCAGGTTTGTTGCCTGGCGGATGCGGGATCTACCGGTCCGAGCCAGTACTGGATCCCCTTCTCTTTCAGATACCCGCTGATCCCCAGTCGGAGAATGTCGTCGTTATACTGGAAGTCATTGATGAGCCCGTCTGTCGAAAGAATATTGCAGCCGGAGTGGTACGCGATGATTCCCGGCCAGTCGTAGATGATGATGTTCGTCCCCTCCGGGAAATGCGCTCCGAGCCAGTTCCCCAATTCCTCCTGCCATCTTCCGCGCGCAGGCTGCCGCGCATAGTCCACGTACGAACGAAGCGTGATGGTCGGCGCCGAATACCTGTACCGGAAGAGTGCGTATGCATTAATAAGGAGTGACAGGATCAGTGCGCAAGCCAGCATCACTTTGGGTGCAAGCAGACGCTTGAGGAACAGCAAGTTGCCGGCGACGATCTCCGTCAGGATCGCGAACGAAAGCGACATATTCATCGCGCCGCTGAAGTAGTACCAGGGCCACTTGGTGTGGTGGTTCGTCAGGAAGATGATTTGCATCGCATGGAGAAGCACTCCCACGGACAGAATCAGAAACGTCGCCCTTCGAGCCCGGTCGCAGAAAGCCGTGGCACAGAGGATCAGGTTGACGGCCGCGAACAGCATGCAGACCTTGCCGAGCGAACTGACCCCGCCGAGATTAAAGAACAAACCGGACTGGGCGCTTTTGATCGAACCGCTGATGGGAACCAGGTGGCCGAAGGTGAAGTAGTTGAGGGCGAGATAAGGACTCACCACAAGAAGGAACGGAAGGAAGAGAAACAGCGCTGTCTTGATGACCTTCCGCGAGAGCAGGTTCGCGACCCGCCAGTCCGCGCACTCGAGTGTTGTGAACAGAAACAGCGAACCAATGACGAAAATGTTGTCCAGCCGGGCGAGGGCTGCAAGACCCGCGATCACGCCGACTACCGCGAAACGCAGTGGCTCCCTGCCGCGCCCGAACAAAGCTACCAGCGCAGCGTACACCGCGCCGATGACCAGGAACCCGTTGAGATAACCCTCGCACGCGTAGAGACGGGTCGCGTAGTAGACGAACAGGATCGGCAGGGCCATGAACCAGTACTTGAGCCTGAGCAGGCGGGAGATGCGGTAGATGAAGTAGATAATCCCTAGAGCCAGCACCTGCTGGAACGCGATCACAATGTGCAGGGCCAGGAGCTTGTCCCCATGGGCAAGAAAGAAGGCTGCCACGCAGAATACCATCCAGAGCGGATGATAACCGTTGGTTGGAACGATGCGGTTGAATGTGCTTCCGTAGCCCGCGTAGATATTGTGAGCGACCTGAAGGTAGAAATAGGAATCATCAGCGGGATAGTTGTCGGGCCGGACATGCGCCGGGATGATGAAGGACAGCAACACGGCCGCTCCCAGAATGACTGCCAGGATGGTTGTTCCTTTGCTCATTTTGTCACATATATCTCAATCTCCCCCACAGTCCAGTCACGCCCCTCGTTGACTTCCGCGACCTCGATTCGCAGGGCGTCTGTAGTGACTGCGGGAAAGCGGATTGTCTGGACCTGGTTTCCGTACACAGGGTGACCGTTCACGAACTCGAACGCGTCCAGACTTTCGGGAACCTTCGAGAGCACGGTCTGCCACCGCCGGCCTTTCTTCCGCGCCAGGATGTTCAGTGAGACCGCCCGGTCATGATGATAGTAATTGTAGAACATCGCCACGCGCGTCACAGGCACGGGCTGAGGGAATTCGATATCGATGAACATGCCGCCTGCCTGTGCGCGGTGTGAACGCCAGCGCGAGACATAGTTGCCGTCCTTCAACAACGCGGCATCCTGCGGATAGTCGCTGACCGAGATGTTCAGATCTTCGGCATCAAGCCTCCGGTCTCGATCAGGCTTTTCCTGCGCGAAGTCGGTATAGACCTTGAACTCCCCACACGTTTCAATTCGGGAGGTTACATGCATGGCAGACAGATCGTACTCCAGGTCTTCAGGCCTGAACCTGTAGCTGGGACCCAGGACGAACGCCACATTTGTTGATGCGTCGACCACATCCTTGTAAGGGAGAGGCCAGCCGAAGAAACGCTCGTTATAGGGCTGTGCACAGATGATCTTCTCGTCCGTCACATAGTCGATGTTGTAGGCGTCGAAATACGACGCGTAGCATCGGGTTATTCCGCGCGACTCCATGTATTCGACCGGTGGACCAACCGGCGTGAACACTTTGAAGTCCTCCGCCTTCCACCGGGAATTCAGAGCCACCGCCGTCGCTATGTTGAGCACGGCCAGGAGAACTGCGAGCCACCCCAGCACAACGCGGACGGGCCGCCGAGACACCGCGTACAGGAACGCGATCCCAAACGGGAGATACCACGCCAACGGCAGGAGGTAGCGGAATTCGTGCGAAGCCGACCTCCTGTTCACGATGAACAGCAGAACGCACACCCATGACAATCCGGCAAAGAGATCTGCAGTCTCAATCGACGGCCATTTGTTCTTCGCCCATCTCCCGATGAAACGCCACACGCATACGAGCGTCAGAAGAACCGTCAGGATGATCCAGAGCACGGCGAAGACGCGGAGCCACGCCTGCGGCACGACCCCGACCATCTCCAGGGAATCAGGCCAGACGGTGCACTGCATTCCAAGCGCCGATGGCAGAGTGAATTTCATCGTCGGGTCCCAAAGGCGACCGAAGGCGTCGTTCCACGGAACGAGACTGGAGACGGCGGCAAACGCCCCGGGATATATTTTCTTCGCGTAGAAGTACGGGGACATTCCGATCAGCGCGCTGACCGCGAACGCCGGCGTCGAGAAAGCGGCCTTCCTCCAGTTTGTTCCCAGGCAGACCATCACACCCACGCCCGCCAGAATCGGGACCGCCAGCAATGTGCCGCTGAACGCCACCCCGGAAATGAGTCCGGCGGCGACGGCCCACGGGAGATAGCCACTCTCCCTTTCCCTGTGCATCTGCGCCGCCCAGACGGCCATTGCGGAAAGGCACATGAACGACGGATAGCTCGGAAGGGCGTAGCCGACCTGCAGGGAAAGGAAATACGCTGACGGGAAGAGGACCAGCAGCACGCCCGGCCAGACCTCGCGGAGCCTGCCCCAGCGAACGAGAATCAGGAGCGAAAACACGACGGTTGCCAGGCCGAGCAATGCGGCGCCGGTCCTCGGCCCGATCGCGTTCCTCGGGAGGAACCTGATGAACGGCGCGTACATGTAAGCCTCGAGAGGAAACAGGTACGGCTGGGCCATGAAAAGCAGCGGGTACCGCCCTTTGACCCACATGGGATGCCTCTTCGCCTTCATTTCAAACGAAGCGTCATCCTGCGTTATGCCCATAGCCTGCAGGGCGATGATGCTTTCATCACCCGAAACGTGAACCCTCGTCACACTCGTGTGGAACAACACAATCCGATAGCTGCTCGCAAGAGCAATCAGGAGACAGATTCCCAGGATTGGAATATGTTTTTTCATAGCCCGCGTGACCAACCTCAGCGTCGGCAAAGACCTATAGTGAACGTAAATCGATGTCGAGTGAATTAATTCCGCCCGCTTTTTCCCGCTTGGCGACCGTGTCTGCGGCGCGACAGATTCCTTGCCTTACTCGAAACCAAGGGGAACCACAGATGGACACGGGAACCTTTTCTCTTTGGTTCACGGAAAGAGCGCATTACAATCTGTTGCGTGAAAGTGAGACAGGTTCAGTTCTTCGTGCTGGCCGCGGTTATTGTCGCGCTGGGTTTCTACCTGCGCAGCGCGGGTGAATTCAGGGGGCTTGAAAGCGGTCACGTTTTTCATCCCGACGCAGCCAAGCAGGTGCTTGCTCTTTCAAACTACCTGAACGACAGGTACGTCTTCTACGCCGACAGTTGGTTTTACGACGGCTACCCGTACGGCTTGAATCACGTTGACGAATGGATCCTTCGCCCCGTCTTCGCCCTGAGAAGTGCCATTCACAGACATCTGAACACCGGAACCCCCGCCCTCGGTACGCCTGACCGCAGCGAACTGTTCTACTGGGCCAGGGCTCTCCGCGTCTTGTACGGCATGCTGGTTCTTGTATTAGCCTTCTTCATCTCGAGACGCCTTTTCGATCGTCAGGGCGCCGCTCTCGCGACCGCACTCCTGTTTGCCCTGTCTCCCCTCGCCTGCACGGTCACGCATTTTGCGACGGGCGACATAGGTGTGGACTTGTTCATAGCCGGGATGCTGCTGACGATGTGTTTCTACGTTCGACGGCCGCGCGCCGTCTGGATCTTCGTCTCGGGCCTGTTGTGCGGACTGGCTTTCGCGGCGAAATACCAGGGAGCCCTGGGCTTTTTCGTCATCGCCGCCTTCCTTCTGCTGGAATGGCGGCTACTCACTCGCAATGCATTTCTCCTTTTCAAACGAAGCGCGCTTGCCGGCGCGGGACTGCTCGCCGGAGTTCTCATGGCCACTCCCGCCTACTTCATCAACCCGAAGCGCACATGGCACGATACCCGCATCAATTTCTCGCTTATCAAGAACTACGGCGTCGATGGTGAGTTCCTGAGTAAACCGTTCTTCGAGAAAGCGTGGTTTGGTCTGAGCCACAATACTCCTCGCGTGCTGGACTCGCTGGGCTGGATCGTGCTGATCCTGTGCGCGGCGGCCTTTCTCAGGCTGACCGTCGCCCTGGTCAGGAAGCGCAGGATGCTTAGTGAAGACGGAGAGCAGGGACCACGGTTGATTCTGACCTGGTGCGTTCTCGCGTTCCCCCTGCTCGTGATCCTGATGTCTGTTTCCCTTAAGCCGGCAGTCCAGCCATTCCATTTCTCGTACATCCAGTTGCCCGTCTGCGTCGGCGCCGTGTATGCCTTGCGTGGATTTGTCTTCAACGGAAAACGTTTCGGCTCTCTCGCGGCGTTCGTGCTCTTTCTGTTCGCCGTGATGGAATTCGGCAGCGCGGCCGTGAAAGAACAGTTTTTCTGGAGTCGCGAGGACACCCAGGAGGTCGCCTACTCATTCGCGCACCATGTATTTCATCAACCCACGACCGCAACGGACCGCGGTTCAACCTCGACGGCCGTGAAGTACTTCTACCTTGAAGAGAACGACCTCGCGGTCTTTCGCAATCAGCCGTACCGCGTTCTTCGCCATGACGCGGACTTCTGGAACAGCGTCGCCGTCACGCCCGTTCCGTCCATCCCCTTCCCTGAAGAGCATGATTGGATATTCATGAACGGTCCGGTCTTCCCGCGCAACGACAGGATGTTCAAGCTCTCGCAGGGCTCCCGAAACGGGAAGCAGTTGGTGTTCTACGAACATCCGCCGGAACTGACCATCGGCCTGCGGTCATCCGCGCGGCCTGTTGAAGTCCATGCAAACATAGGCGGGGCTAAGTTCACGGAGCAGCTCGATCCGAACGAACAGAAAGTGCTGACCGTGACCCCGCGGAGATGGAAGCGTTTCCGCGCCGCCGGACCGGACGGCAAAGAAGTATTCATTGTTCCTCTCACTGCCGACGTAAAGATCGGTGAATGCTGGGTCACCGTCATGCAGACGGATGAGGAAGTGGCCGCTTTCCGACTTTACGGCGGCGATTGTCCGGAGCGTTCCTTCCCGCTGGCTGAGGCCTGGACCGAAACAGAAGCCGCGACCCGGATGGACGAGATCGCATTTCTTCATTCCTCTGACACGGACAATGCGCTTGTCTCGACCGGACGCGTGTCGCTTCTCCAGCACGATATCGAGCTTCCCGCCGGCGAGTACATTTTTGACTGCACTGTGGCCGTTGACGGTGAGCGCGGCAGTCTGACGTTCGAACTGGTGGATCCTCACGGAATAGTCACGAAATGGACACCTTCGAATCTTGACGCCTACCTCTACGGTGCGGCGTGGAAGAAGAACTGGAAGATCGACTGGGCGAAGCCCGAGTCCTTTGATTTGACCGCTGGGGTGCAGACCATGCGCTATCGGTTTGCCAAACCGTTCGCTCCCTATGCGGTCAACATCAAGATAGCGGCCGGCGGAGACAACTGCCGCATCCTTGGCTGGAACCTTCGGCCCGATTCCGAATTACTGCTGAAACAGATCAGCGCTTACCGAACTGACGGAACGGTTCCTTCGTGGTGTGTCAGATCGCTATCCGCCGGCTGGGAGAACGAACGTGTTGTGAACGGGGTTTCTTTTCCCGGCGCTCTCAAACTGACCGGCTGCTCATTTCCGGAGCAGATAAAGAGCGGCGCACCACTCAGGTATTCCTTCAGCTTTGACATCGCGGACTGCGATATCCGCAACTACGAAGAACAGGTCGTCTTTGTTCATCTGCTGGACAAGGACGGAAAGAAGGTCGCGACATTCGACTATCCGATTCAGTTCACCCGCATCGGCTCATCTCCGACGCCCCTGATCGAGGCTATCGCGCCTGCGGATCTGCAGCCCGGCACGTATGACCTGGAAGTGGGCGTCTACAATGTGAGAACGCGCATTCGACTGCCGGTCATTCTTTCGGAAGATGCACCCTTCAACGCGCAGCAGCATGCGGTTCAGTTGCAGAAGGTGATAGTCACCTCGCCCTGATTCCGTGATCGAATCTACTTCGTCCTCGTGAACACGATGTTCCTGATCATCATGTCGGCGTTCCGCGAGTAGTCGAACACGAGGTCAAACGGGAGGTTTGACTTACGGGTGGACCACGCGCCCTGAGCGGGGGCGCCGGCGACAACGGGGAAGTCGGGACTGCGGATTCCCTGCGTCTCCAAATGGAAACTGCCCAGATCGACACCATCCGCGGCTTCTGTCTCGTACTCGACCGTCACCGCGTACTCGCCGTCCGTCAGCGGAAGTTTCGGACCGTAGAAAATGCCGCCGATCGGCTCGTAATCTGAGCGGAAACGAACGGCGGTCTCATCGCGGTCCGTATAGCCCGCGTGAAAGAAGAGCGCCGCAGGCACGGCGAGTGGTTCACCCGCCGCAATTTCAGGGAAGGTCCCCGAGCTGTATATGGCGACGTCTAGATCAACCGAACCTTCCTCGCACTGAATCACGGGCCGGACTTTGCGACTTCCCGACAGGTCTCCTATCGGCACGACGACCCAATGCCACGCGTCGTTGTCGCAGATGACCTCCTGTAGATTGGTAACGCCATTGTCCAGCCCCATGCGAATCGACAGACGGCCGTGGCCTTTCTGCCTCAAACTGAAGTTCCCTTTCGGAGCCTGAAGATGCTCCGTCTGATACATCGCCACGGGCGGGTCCCCCACAGCGAAGCGACGGAAGTGATCTCCGCTCGCGGAGACATCCTGGAGGACTATCTTCTCCGAGCCCTCGAACCACTCGAGTTCGAAACTGGCGAACGAGCACGGGAAGAAGACGTTCCACTTTTCCAGCGCGGGAGGTTTCACCATGCCCTTTTCCAGTATCCTGAACGCCCAGACGTTCTGGCCCTGCTCCATGAACTCAAGCCGCGGATGATTCATGAGCCGCCAGGCTGTATATCCCACAGGAAAGTAGCTGACCTTCTCAGGGAACGCGTCTTCATGCAAGAGCACGTACCTGATGCCGCGCGCGAGAAGGTTGTCGAGTTGATCATCGTCAAGCAGGCCGGCGTTCGCCGTTTCAAAACGATGGTAGACGTCATCGATGTAGTCCGTCGAAACAACGGGCATATAGCCGTTGATCATGCGAATGCGATAGAGCGATACGTAGTGCTCATAGAGAGAGGCCCACGAAGAATCACCGGGCCAGATGGGCAGAACGATCACTCTCGGGTTTTCCCCGCGAGTCTCCGCGTCCGCAGCAACGGCGGCGTAGGCAGGTTGCTGGTCGTCGAGCAGGCATATGGTCGGACGAATCTGCAGTTTGTACTCGGGCACAGCCAGCAGAACAAAACAGAGAGGAATGGCAAACGACCACGGCCGCCCCGCCTTGCCGGCGCAAAAAGCGTTCAGCGACAACGCCGCCGCCACCGCCATGAGTGGAGGAAGGATGGCGAAGATCTTACCCGTCTGGCGGATCATCTCGTAGGGAGGAATCAACTTGCGGGCTTTGACGAACAGAAATCCTCCCCTCGGCCCGCCGGGTCCCAGGGCAAGGATTATGATCGCGGCGATGCCTGCGAGAAGCGCGGCATACACGACTGTCTGTCGCCAGCAGTGCCGCGGATTCCTGATGATCAGATACAGGTGGAGGAGGACGCCCGCGATAAGAAACAGGGGGAGCACATAGCCGATATATATGGCCGCATGATGTCCCAACCCGCGCCACTCGAACAGGCCTTGCGCGACGGGAGTGAACAGGGAGACTTCATGCAGACTTCGCCCGTGTTCGACGGTCGTCTCCGCTGTATCGTCACCGACGACCCCGAGGCTGAGACCCAGCAGGCAGACGGCCATGACAGCCAGCGGGAGGCAGGCGACGACAATTCTTCGCCACGCGCGCAGGCTCTTCCATTGCATCTCCTCGTTCTGCAACAGAACGAAAACGGCCCAGAACGGAATGAGAAGGAAGCCGAAGAAGAACACATGCGCGTCATTTGAAAATGGAACCAGGATTCCGAGCGCCGCCACACAGCCGCCGAGGATGCGGCCCCGCCTGATCGCGGAGTCGATGCCCCACAGAAGAACGGGAACCCATGCCATTTCGAAACCCGTCGGACTGCCTCCGCACAGCGTGGCCCAGCGGTAGGGAAAAGCTATGGCGAGCAGGGCCAGCATCGCCGCGGCCAGTTCGCTCTTCACGAAACGCCTCAGCAGAAGCCACGTGAACAGATGCGTCATCCACAGCGAGATGAATCCCATCAGGTTCCAGCCCAGCGCCCGCCCTCCAAGCCATTGCCCGAGAGAGAAGATGAGTACGGAAGGCCAGTAGTCGAGGCCCTCATACTCAGTGTCCGCGTCGTCACCGGTATTGAATTCGTACAGGTTGTGAAACCACGGCGTGTGCCCCGCGATCATGTCGCTGACCAGCCAGTAGTTGTAGAGAAGTTGAAGATGGTCCCCCTGGAACATGCGCCGCATATTCCCCTTCTCGATATTCGTGGAGGAAGACGGCACACCATCGAGGACCACGCGAGGAAGAGGCCACGAGAAGAAAGCCCACACGCCCAACGTCAGCAGCAGCGCCCACAGCATCGTTTTTTTCGCAGACATGTATCTCCTCCGCAACGGGCTATCCTGCATATTGCACCGGAGCGTGTCCAGTCAGCAGGCGCATATACCTGATCGGGGCGCGTCTGCGATTAGGTGCGAACCCCGGCGAAAACACGACATGAGCCCATATTTTTATCCCTTTCTTAATCGTAATCCTGCTCGCAATCATAATCGATTAGGATCAGGAGGGAATAGGAGATCAGTGAAGTGTCTGCACTATCGACCGCTCCGCGATAGCAACTGTTCCGCCCTGCACCCCGTGCAGGCGGAGAAGCAAAACTCGTCTGGACCAATTATCCGTTAGTCGCTACTGTCTGCGGCATGAAGAGGGTGGAGAAACAACCGTACGCTGTCACAGCCCTGCTTATCCTGCTTGTCGCATATGTGATCGTGCTGGTGCGCACCGCGTGGGTGAGTGACGACGCGTACATAACACTGCGAAGCGTCGACAATTTTGTGCATGGATTCGGTCCGCGGTGGAACATCGCCGAAAGGGTCCAGGCTTTCACGCATCCGCTGTGGATGTTTCTTCTGTCGGCGATGTATTTCGTCACGCGGGAGGCCTATTTCACCAGCATCATCGCCAGCATGGCCCTGTCCGTGGCCGCCCTGTACCTGTTGTTCTTCAAGATCGCGCGCAGTTCGACGAGTGCCCTTCTCGCGGGGGTCATTCTTGTCATCTCAAAGGCGTTCACGGACTACTCGACCTCCTCGCTGGAGAATCCGCTTTCCCACTTTCTCCACGCCATCCTTGTCATCGTTTTCTTCGCGCGCCCGTTCGACGGAAAACAGCTCACGAGGCTCTTCTTTGTTACCGCGCTTGCGGGATTGACGCGGCCCGACCTGGCGCCCCTTCTGCTCCCGCCGGTCGCCTACAGGACCTGGAAGTACCTGCGCTCGGAAGATGGTTCATGGAGCAGTCTCATCAAAGCCTTCTTCATCGGTTTCTCACCGCTGATCGCGTGGGAGGTATTCTCGATCTTCTACTACGGCTTCCCCTTTCCAAACACCGCGTACGCGAAACTGAACACGGGGATTGAGCGGTCGGATCTGATTCAACAAGGCTTCTGCTACCTGATGGAATCGGTCCGGGTCGATCCCGTCACACTGCTCGCCATCGGCTCGGGCATGGTGCTGACTTTCCGCAGGAAGGCTCCCGGCGAAAGGGCATTGGCCGGAGGCATCATACTCTTCTTCGTTTATCTTCTGCTGATCGGCGGCGATTTCATGACAGGACGGTTCCTGACCTCCTCGCTGTTTCTGGCGGCGGTGCTGATCAGCCGGCAGGACATGCAGCCCGCGGAGGTCGCGGTCGGATGCGTGATCCTTCTCATCCTCGGCCTCAACGCGCCGATGAACCCGATCAAGAGCGACGACAGCTACGAGTACAAGAACTTCTGGGCGCACAACGGCATCACCGATGAGCGGGGATGGTTCTACCAGGATACAGGCTTGCTCAAATACAAGCGGGAAACCGGGCGTATGCCGGTCGACGCGCATGTCGATTGGGGCCTGAAGGCGAAAGAGGAAGCGAAGGCGAATGGCGGGCGGCTCGTCCTGGATCACCCCGACGGCACGATCGGGTTCTACGGTTTCTTTGCGGGACCGACCGTTCACGTGATCGACCAGTTCGCTCTTGCCGATCCCCTGCTGGCACGACTTCCCTCCGAGGCCAGCCTCACGCACCGCTGGCGTCCCGGCCACTTCACTCGCGTGGTCCCCGCGGGATATATCGAGACCCTGGAGACGGGAACGAACAGTTTCGTCGACAAGCAAATCGGCGAGTACTACGAGAAGCTGTCGACCGTAGTCAGCGGGCCGCTGTTCAGCCTGAAGAGATTTGCAGAAATCTGGAACTTCAACACCGGCAAGTACGATGACCTCCTGGAAGGCAAGATGGATTTCTATGCCAGCAAGTATGCCCAGCAGACCGGGTCGAGGGAACTGCAGGAGGGATCGCTCTCGGAGGCCGTGCTGATCGCGACCCCCGGCATTGACAAGACAGGATTCCTCGCCTTCGGCAATCATCTGACACTGAAGCGCGGCAAATACATCGCCCGATACAGATTAAAAGTCTCCGAACTCGGTGACGGCCCTGTCGGCGACCTGGATATCTGTTGCGATCACGGAAGCGCGACACTCGCGAACAAGCCTCTGACCGGCGCCGACTTCGCGGAGGCGGGCAAGTGGATCTATCTCGATCTGCCCTTCGAAGTCAAAAAGCGCAAGATCCGCGACGTCGAACTACGCTTCTACTTCTCCGGCGGCGCACAGATCTGCGTCGATACAATCGGCCTGCGCTGGGAAGATTGACTGAGGAGTCGAAAGCCGGACGCGCCGTTTTGCGACAACCGTTCTACCTGAACCGCGCCAGTCAGTCCGAAGCGATCCATGTTCTTGCCTCATCGACTTCTGTACTGGCGAAATGCCGGATCGTCGCTGCGACAAAATGAGAGGTGATGTGTTCGGCGGCATCTCCGAGGCGGGAGTCCGTAACAACGGCTATCTTCTTGATCTTCCGATGGTGATCGCGCACGAATCGAAAATGACGAACGGCCGAACTCAAGCAGTTCTTCGGCCTCGGCCTGCGGCGCATGCGTTGGCCCTGGGCCTGGCGGTTGTGACCGGCAACGAGCGGGATTTCCAAGCCTTGGAGGTTTCTTCCGTAGCCGAGAACCGGGCTCATCGAGACCGGCTACAGGTCATTGTTCGCTGTCGCACAGTGACTCGAACAGGTCGATACACTTCTGTGTGATGATATCGAGCGTGTATCTTTCGCGGACGGTTTTGTAGGCGGCCTCGCCAAGCTTCTCGCGCAGTGCGACATCAGTCAGTAACCGCTCGACGCACTTCTTGAGGTCCCGGGTATTCCCCGGCTCCGTGACCAGGCCGTTCTTCTCGTGCTCAAGAATGTCGGGCAGACCTCCGACGTCCGTCGAAATGGGAGGAAGACCGCACGCCATCCCTTCGAGCAGAGCCAGCGGAAAGGCTTCGTTCTCCGTGGGCAGAGCATAGATGTCAGCGGCTTTGAGATATTCGTCCACGTTGTTGACAGAGCCGGTCATGATCACCCGGTCGCTCAGGTTGTGATCCTTGACAAACTTTCTCGCTTCGGCCTCGCAGTTATACGCGTCCATTCCGCCCGCGCCGGCCATGACCAGCGTCGCCTTGGGAAACGTCTCTCTGATGTCGTTCCAGACGTCAAGAAGACGCGGGACGCCTTTGTACGAAACTATCCGCCCCGTGAAGATGACGATCGTATGGTCCGCCGGCAGACCCAGCTTTGCGCGCATGGCCGCTTTCTCATCGGAAGACACGGGAAAGAAGCGTTCGACATTCACCGACTGTGAGATCATCACGATCTTGGCGGGGTCCACCCCCTGCCCCGTGAACTCGGTTGTCTGTTCTCCGGACATGCTTACAAACACGTCGGCGCGCACCAGGATCCGGTTCCGCAGCCAGACCATCGCCCGCGCCAGACTCGATCCCTTCCCGATCTTGAATTTCTCAAATCCTTCGGTGAAAAAGGAGCCCGACAACTCGCCACTGCTCTCGGCCTTCAGGACGGACTTCTTACCCAGCAGTTTACCCATGATGACGGCCGTCAGGCCAAGAGCGCGAAAGCCGGGAACAAAGATGATGTCATATTCTTTCCGCTTTCTGATGAGCGTAGGAATGGAAGTAAGAACAAGAGCCCAGCGCAGTCGCGAACTGTCGCCCGAAGGCAGGATACGATAGACGCGGACTCCGTCGACGTCCTCCTCCTTCGCCAGATCCTTCGACGGCCTGCGCGTCACAA
>JAHIZV010000114.1 GCA_018814445.1 Verrucomicrobiota bacterium
CGAAATCGAATGAAACCGGAGGAAAAAGCTCGAACTCCGAACGCGAATCCTGATACCATGCGCCCGATGCAAATGACGTGCACAGAGACGGTAAGCCTTGGTTCCTACGCGGTCTTTTTTTGGACCGCGGTAGAAGGTTCCATCCTCTCTGTAGACTTGGATATCTGGAACGGCGGGAGCGATCTGGACAACGGTGAGGCAGCAGGAAGTCAGGGCGCACAGGTCCCCGACGCCGACGAGGAATCGGTCGGTGCTTACCTTCTCGTCAATTGGGATGATGATGACGGAGACGGTGAAATCAACGCCGCCGGAAGCGGCTGGACATCCTTACCGAAGCCAGATCTCGATGAATCAACATCGATAACCGACGAAGACAATCTCGCGCAGTTGAAGCCCAATCTGACGCCCTTGCTTGATGTTGGAACGGTCGAGCTGGAAGTGAGCGGTGCCGATGCAGGTAAGATTAAGCTCTGGACTACTTCAACCAAGGGAACCGAGGTCGCGCTCACGTCCAACAAGAAAACATGGGACCTCTCGAACTCGACGCAGAAAAGTGAGTTCCAGAATTTCATGGCTAACAGCCTGTGGATTGAGGGAATAGACGAGGGATCGGCCGAACGCGCTCTAACCTTCACGTTGCGTTACAAGGACAGTGGCGGAAGCGAAATCTGCAACGACGTGAATAATGCCACTATCGTTCTTCTCAAGCTCGGCAGCGCTTTGCATCGCGAAATGGCTGGCTGGCCAGAGAACCGGGGGCATGCCGGTCTGCTCACGGCCTTCAATGGTAATTGCACGGCTTCTGATCTCATTGATTCTTCAAAGTACGAAGTCACGGAGATGCAGAGTTCGCCGAATGATTGCGTTCACACGACATGGCAAGCGTTTCATTCTGCATCCAGCACTTACTGGTGGCAGTATGATTGCTCGCAGACTTTTGTGAACCGGCTCAAGGTGCTGCTCGTCGCGAAGTATATTTTCAATGATACGGGCGGAGAAACCGAATACTGCCTGACCGATGTTTTGGAGCCCAATGCATGGGATGGCGATCTTACGGACGTGGAATCCTTGCGGTGCGACGGTTTGCCCGAACTGTGTTACGAATGGAGCGGCTTATCGGTATGGGGAAAGATCGTGAGCGGCAGCACTCACTACTCCATTATTTCGTACACTCAGGAGCATAATGAATTCCTTTGGGACTGGAAGAAGCACCTCTTCCCCGCAACGCAATGCGGATGGGAAACGACATACAAAGGCGTGAACTGGGACACTCAGTTCAGCCTTTCCGATGTCGTACGTCCTTTGGGTGCTATAACTTGGTGAGGCCATGAAAAGAACATTGCTGAAACTCATTATCCTGTCGGTTTTCCATGTGCTGGTTGGTCGTTCGATTGCGGAGCAGCCTGTTTCGCTCTTTGAGCAGTTCAACCGTATTCGGTCCGACGAAGAAGCCGTCGTGGCGTTTATTCGCTCTCTCTCGAAGCAGCAGGTCTTTGACCTCTGTAATCAGTATGGTGCAGCAGTTGATGGCGGCGTGGAAGGCAACGAGGGGATGTTGATCGAAGTGGCCTTGATGGAAGTGAAGCAAAAGGAGGGGATCTCGTCTTCCGATTTGCTTACTTGCGCCGGTGTGGATACGGCTTCCGTACATTGGAGGAGATTAGCCTTACGCTATGCATCCGGAACCGGTTCATTCGTGGAAAAACAGCAGATTGACTCTGAGTCCGCGCTCCGGTCTTACTCTGGAATCATCACCAATACCGCAGTAGCTCCTGTTCTGCGGGGCGAGGCGTGCGAAGCTTCCGCGCGCGTTCTTGTGGATGGTTACTTCATGGCCGCATGTGGGACGATGGACCGGGACAAGTCTCATCGCGCTCTCATAAGAACTGCGGACACAGGGCCATGCCGAACGCAAGACAGGAAAGCTGCGGCGTTTATTGACCTGGTGTTGACGCTGGCACAAGAGGAATCCACTCCGGAAGACGTGAGGGGAAATAGCATTCCTAAGGCCCTGCGCATGATTATCCATGAACGAGGTCTGAAGACTCCACGCTTTGACCAAGTGCAGGGTCTTTCTGAGCGTGAATCCGACAGAAGCAGTGACCCCAAGCGTTTGCCATACGAGAAGCTCCTTCGAGAAGTGCGTGTTGCTGCGGCTGAGGTCGAGAAAGAGCCAAAGTGAAGGCTCGCGCGTTTGCTTCTGCCATCGTCTTATCCTTTGCGCTTGGCGGTTTTTGCCTCTTTTCGGCTGAAGCCCGTTGTGCCAGAGATTGGGTTCATGACCTCACTCGTTATCCCGGGTTGTGGCGAGGATGGGCAGGTACATTTTTCGGATGGGTCATCATCCTGGCGGCCTCGTCAGCCCTGATCGCGCGTCTGTTATCCTTTCGTTCGAAAGTGGTAGCCACACGGATCAGGTGGATTACTGGAATTTCCGTCTTCCTTATCGTTCTGGCATTCATCGCCTTCAACATCGCCTGGGGCATACGTACAGACTGGACCTTCTTGAAATAGCTCTGACGTTCCGGGGCGATGACGCTACGCCGTTGTCATCCGCCGTGCTTGCCTACGGCGGCACGGCGGCCGCCAACGGCTCCGCTGATGCGGTGCGCCGCCGGTAGAAGGTTGCCTTGAATGTGATCGTGTTGACCGGCGGCGCTTCGTCTTCATTGACGGCCTACGCACCTGACACGCCGCGTGTTGAAAGAAAGGCCACGCGGCGCGCCAGGTGCTTCGGCCGCTCCGGCGCTATCGCGCCTCCGGGGCACCTACGCGCTGGCGCGCTCCGGTGGTGGACTCGCTCCAGCAGAGAGCGTCCCCGAAGACGTGGCCGCTCACTGCTTCCGCTCGACGGCGTGCCGCTACGCGCTTTGTGGCTTGTGGGGGCATCGAGCGTCATCGGTGGTGCGACGGACGCAGCGCCAAGCCGCGCGGGGCCGCGCCGGAATGACGGGTCGATCCCGCAGGGCGGGACCGCCCCGCCACCGGGCAACGTCGCATAACGGCGCGCGTTATGCGTTCGTTCGCTCGAAGACTCGCTC
>JAHIZV010000115.1 GCA_018814445.1 Verrucomicrobiota bacterium
CGCCGGCGCCGCGGTCGAAGGCATCGAGAGAGCGGTGAGCAAATCCCAGCATGTCGAGAGCCTTGTTCTCTCGCAGGCCATCCGCAAGGGAGAGGGCTTGCTCGGCGAGGTGGCGGACCTGGGGACGAGTATCTTAATCGAGCATCCTGAACGCGATCCGCGTGTGCCGAAGTACGAGATGGATTTTCTTCAGATTCGCAGCATCGTCATGGTCCCGATGCGATTCCGACAGGGGGTGCTCGGCGTGCTTGCCGTTGTCAACCGCGTAGACGGTCAGGCCTTCACCGAAGCCGACACCAGCATGCTGCAGGCGCTGGCCGACCAGGCGTCGGTTTCCGTCTACTACGCGGGCATGCGTGAAACGCTGCTGGAGAAACAAAGGATGGATGGCGATCTGAGTTTCGCGCGGCAGATCCAGAGCTCCCTTCTGCCGCGGGAGATCCCGCAAGTGGAGGGAGTGGAGCTTGCCGCATTCAATGTGCCCGCGCAGGAGGTCGGAGGAGACTACTACGACTTTGTCAAAGTGGACGATAGTCATATCGGTATGATGATCGCTGACGTGTCCGGCAAAGGCATTGCCGGAGCCATTGTAATGTCCATGTGTCGAAGCGCTCTGCGCGCGCAGGCCCCGGGATGCCTGAGTCCTTCCGAAGTGCTGCGGGCTATGAACCGGGCGTTGGCGGCGGATCTCTCCGAGGACATGTTTGTCAGCGCGCTTTACATGGTGCTCAACGTGGAGACGCGCGAGATTGTCATCAGTCGCGCCGGACACGAAAGGCCGATTCTTATTTCCGGACAGGGCGACGGCTTCAGCATCATTGACTCCGCGGGCATCGCGATCGGCATTGCCGACATCGAGACTTTTGAGGCCCTGATCGTGGATATAGAGGTGGCGCTGCGCGAAGGAGATCTCGTTGTGGCCTACACGGACGGCATCACGGAGGCGATGAACGAGCGGAGGGAGGAGTGGGGTGTGGATAACTTCCTTGACGCTCTGCGCATCTCCGCCGCGGAGGGAGCGCAGAGCGTTCTCAATAACGTGCAGGAGCGGGCCTTGCGTTTTGTGGGTAATATGCCGCAATATGACGATATGACATTGCTTGCATTGCGAGTCTTAGGTTAGTATCCAGACAGATAACGGAGGTGTTATGCGGGAATGCATCATTAAGAGAGAAGAACAGGAAGACCTCGATATTCTTCACCTCGACGGCTCGCTGGACGCACATTCCTTTCCCCGTCTGGAAAGCGCCTTGATGGACTTGCGCGAAAGCAGTCGGCATCGCTGCATTCTTGATTGCGCCGGGCTTGACTACATCAGCAGTGCGGCACTCGGGGCGTTGATCGGGTTTGCCCGCCGCGCCAGGGAAAACGGCGGTGATCTGAAACTGGTTAAGCTGTCCCCGAAGATCTACAACATCGTGGAGCTGCTCGGATTCCATAAGATACTCGAGATTTACGGCGAAGTGGATCAGGCCGTCGAGAAATTCAGAGGCTGACCAGATTATCCTGATGAATTCGCCGGCACACTCTACAGAAGATATCTCCATACTGCACGTCCCCCCTCTGTTCAGTCAGCTTCGCACCATCCGTCAGGCTGTGCGCGACCTCTGTTCCCGGGCCCGCATGTCGGAGTTTGAAGCGGCACAGCTCGAAATGGCGGTGGACGAAGCCTGTGCGAATGTGATCGAGCACAGCTATGCCGATATTGATCCCCGCGCTACGACCGATCAGGTTCACGTACTTCGTCTGAAGTTGATCCACGCGCCGGACAGCGTCCGGGTGGAGATCACAGACCGGGGCGAGGGGTTCGATTTTGAGTCCACGGAACTGCTGGATCCGAAAGACTACCTCGAGGCCGGCAGGGAGAGGGGGCTGGGCATGTACATTATCAACAGGTTCGTGGACAGCGCCCGCTATGAACGGGGTGGACCCGAAGGCAATTGTTTAACGTTGACCAAACTGCTCTGAACGGGCAGTAATACCCGCCTGTCTTTTGGCTTCAGACAGATCGTGTGATTTCCTTTATTTTCAGTATCATGAAAGGGCTGTCTTATGAAAAAGAGCAAGAAACAGAAGCCTGAAGAAGAAAAGCCGGAGCCGCAGAAGAAGATGGCGCCCGAAAAGGAAGCTGAAGAAGCTGCTGTGGAATCGCCGGCGGAACAGGTGGATGAGGCATTGGAATCGAGGTTCCTGCGCCTGCAGGCGGATTTTGACAATTTTCGAAAGCGCACTCAGAAAGAACGCGGTGAATGGTTTCGTCAGGCGAACGAGGGATTGATGGAGGAACTGCTCCCGGTCCTTGACCATTTTGAAATGGGTCTGACTAACGCACAACAGCATCATGCCGACGATGCCGTTATGAACGGATTCACGCTGGTCTACGAGCAGCTTCTCGCCGCACTGAAGAAATTCGGCCTCGAACCGATCGATGCGGAAGGCGAGGAATTCAATCCGCATCTTCACGAGGCGATCACCCAGCTCCCATCGAATGAACACGCGGCGGATATGGTCATGGCCCAGACGCGCCGGGGTTTCAAACTGGGCGACAAACTTCTGCGGGCAACGCAGGTTGTCGTTTCCGGCGGGGCGTCTGAAGAGACGGAGACTCCTGCCGACGAAGAGGAAAAATAGATGGCCGGATCAAAGCGAGACTATTACGAGGTCCTGGGAGTCGAGCGCGGCGCCAGCAAGGAAGAACTGAAGAAGGCGTACCGTAAACTGGCGGTCCAGTATCATCCCGACAAGAATCCGGGAAATCATGAAGCTGAAGAGAAGTTTAAAGAGCTTTCAGAAGCTTACGAAGTGCTGTCTGACGAACAGAAGCGGCAGCAGTATGATCAATTCGGACATCAGGCATTCGGTGGCGGTCGCGGCGGCGGGGCTGGCGGGTTCGGCGGCTCTGGAGGCTTCGGAATCGATCTGGAAGAAGCGCTGAGAACCTTCATGGGCGCAGCCGGAGGAAGAGGAAGCATCTTTGAAGATTTCTTCGGCGGCGGAGGGCGCTCCGGCGGAGGGCGTGAAACGGAACGCAGGGGCTCGGATCTTCGCTTCGATCTTGAAATCGACTTCGAGGAGGCCGTCCTCGGTTCCGAACGGGAGATAGGATTTCCAGTGATGGAGGAATGCTCGGACTGCAAGGGCTCCGGGGCGGCGCCGGGAAGCAGTCGCGAGACATGCAAGCACTGCGGAGGTTCGGGCGCGGTGACGCGGTCCAACGGATTCTTTCATGTGCGGCAGACTTGTCCCGTCTGTTCCGGGACAGGGCAGGTGATCGCGAATCCTTGCCGCAAATGCGGCGGGGAGGGAAGAGTGAAGGGCCGGCGGAATCTCACTTTGAAGATCCCCGCGGGCGTAGAAACTGGATCGCGTCTCCGTGTCGGCGGCAAAGGCGAAGGCGGGGTCCGCGGCGGACCCGCAGGCGACCTGTACGTCGTGCTTCATGTCAAAGCTCATGATATTTTCCAGCGGCGGGATGAAGATATCTTCTGCCAGGTGCCGATTCCTTTCGTGACAGCCGCATTGGGCGGAGAGGTTGAAGTGCCGACCGTGCACGGTTTCGCCAAGATCAAGATTCCGGCCGGCACGCAGACCGGAAAAACCTTCCGTATCCGCGGCAAGGGAGTCAGCGGACTTCGCGGCGGACGAAGCGGAGACCAGCATGTGAGTGTCGTCGTCGAGGTCCCGGTGAAACTCAGCGGTAAGCAGAAGAAACTGCTCGATGAATTCGCGAGCCTGTCGGACGAGAGCCATCATCCGGAAAGAAAACACTTTCACGCGAAAGCCGAAGAATTTTACGAGCGCAAGCGCAAGATGGGTAAATGATCGATCGCCTTCGTTGAGAACCGTGAACCGCTTTTTCGTACAATCCTCCGCATGGAACGAGAGAATCGTGGTCCTTTCTCCCGAAGAGGATCACCACTTCCGTCATGTACTGCGCGGCCGCGTGGGTGACTCGGTCGAACTGTTCGACGGCTCGGGCGATGCCGCCATAGGACAGGTCGACTCATTGGAGAACGGGCATGTTACGATTACCGTTCGCGAGACGCGCCGTATTCCCCGTCCTAAACCGGAACTCACGCTTATTCAGGCCGTCATCAAATCTCATCACATGGACTGGCTTCTGCAGAAAGCCACGGAACTCGGCGTGTCGAGGATAGTGCCTGTCGACACCGAACACGTGGTCGTCCGGCTGAAACCGAAGCAGATGGAAAGCAAAGTCGAGCGATGGCGGAAGATCGTTCTGAACGCGGCTAAACAGTGTGGCACGCCCTGGCTTCCCGAGGTCATGCCGCCGCGTCCGCTGTCCGAGTACCTGGATGAGAACAACCTGCCGGAACGCATGCTGGTCTGCTCTCTGTCGCATGACGCGCGCGACCTGCACTCCGTTCTCGATAGCATGCACAACGCGGAGCACGGCGACATCGGAATCTTCATCGGCCCCGAGGGATCCCTGACCTACGCGGAAGAAGAAAGACTTCGCGGCATCGGCGCGACGCCGGTCTCGCTCGGAGCAAACACACTTAGAGCCGAAACAGCCGCCATCTATGCCTTAAGCGCCCTCACATATGAACTTCGGAAACCATCAACCATCAACCATTAACCATCCTCCTCCCGTGCTTCTCCACTGGCTCCAACACGTTCCCTTCGAAGACCTCGGATTCATCAGCCGTTGGGCGGAAGAGCGAGGCGACACCGTCACCTGCACGCGCCTTTATGCCGGCGATTCATTGCCTGATCAGGATTCATTCGAATGGCTCGTGGTTATGGGCGGACCGATGAATATCTACGAACACGACAAGTACCCGTGGCTCGTCAAAGAGAAGGCCTTCTTGAAGGATGCCATTGACAACGGCAAGACGGTCATCGGCATCTGTCTAGGAGCCCAACTGATCGCCGATGTCCTCGGCGCGAAAGTGTATCCGGGCGAACACAAGGAGATCGGCTGGTTCCCGGTCGAGTTCAGCGAGACAGCCGTAACGAAGAATCTACCGCAACGCGCAGACGTCTTTCATTGGCATGGCGACACGTTTGATCTTCCGGAGGGGGCGGTCCGTTTCGCTTCCAGCGAAGCATGCCTCAATCAGGGCTTTGTGTTTGGTGGCCGGGTACTCGCCCTGCAGTTTCACATGGAAACGACACGGGAATCAGCCAGAAGCCTGATCGAAAACTGCGCCAACGAACTGGTCGATGCGCCGTATATCCAAACCGCCGAAGAAATGCTGGCCGACACATCCTGCTTCGATGCTCTGAACGCACACATACGATGCTTGCTGGATAACCTGTTCTGAACTTGGACGTATCCGAGAAGATAGGTTGCCCGCGAAATGCGGGAATAGCACGAAAAAGGATGGGGCGTCTTCTTCGTGCCGACAAAGGACTTCGCCCCGTTCTTCCCAACCTTGGAAGTTTTTCCAGCCACTTCTCCAGGGCTTGGAAGTCCGCACTCTTGGCTGACCACCAGGAATGTGTTATACGCAGCTATCAGGCAGTCAAAGATATATATGGATGCTATACGTCAGCACAATATACATCACACCGTCGACACAGAACTGAGAATTCACCGCAGTTGGCGTGACGATTTGTTTGAAAAGGTATGCTGTACGTCTGGATTCAGAGCGGCTACAACCTGCGGGACATTATTGACCCTATTGACGAGTTGCGGTTTCAGTCGCAGAGCGAGAAGCACGAGCTATCGCACCTCTACGAGGCCAAGATCAAGAACATGGGCAACGCCGGACGCAACGGCGGCGAGTATTACACCCCGCGCCCGCTCATTCGCGCCATCGTCGCCAATCCGCCCTTCGGCGGCAAAGAGCGCAAGGAAGTGCAGCAGAACTTCCCCATCCGTACCGGCGAGACCGCCTTCCTGTTCCTGCAGCACTTCATCAAGATCCTCAAGGCCGGTGGCCGCGCCGGCATCGTCATCAAGAACACCTTCCTCTCCAACACCGACAACGCCTCCGTCAGCCTGCGCCAGAAGCTGCTCGAAGAGTGCAACCTGCACACCGTGCTCGACTGCCCCGGCGGCACCTTCATCGGCGCGGGCGTGAAGACCGTGGTGCTCTTCTTTGAGAAAGGCACCAAGACGCGCAAGGTCTGGTTCTACCAGCTCGACCCCGGCCGCAACCTGGGGAAGACCAACCCGCTGAATGATGGGGACCTGATTGACTTTATTGACAAGCAGAAGACCTTTGCGGATTCGGACAAGAGCTGGAGCGTGGATGTGGCGGCTATCGACCCGAAGACCTTTGATTTGTCCGTGAAGAACCCCAACGGTGGCGAGGAGATCGTCCACCGCAGCCCGCAGGAAATCATGGACGAAATCGCCGCCCTGGACGCCGAGAGCGCCGAAGTGCTGGGCAAGATCAAGGGGTTGCTATGAAGATGGGGTGGGGGACAAAGACGCTGGGCGAAGTCTGCGACATCGAGCGCGGCGGTTCGCCGCGTCCAATTAAGGACTTCATCACTTCCGACCCGAGTGGCATCAACTGGATCAAGATTGGGGACGCCACCGCGAGCGGGAAATACATCTACAAAACGAAAGAGAAGATAAAGCCAGAGGGCGTGAAACGCTCGCGCATGGTTTACGAAGGCGACTTCATCCTGTCGAACTCGATGAGCTTCGGACGGCCTTACATCATGAAAACCACGGGGTGCATTCATGACGGATGGCTCGTGCTGCACCAGCCCAAAGTCGATCCCGACTATCTGTATCACGTACTCAGTACTGACCTCGTGTTTGACCAGTTCGACCGACTCGCAGCTGGCAGCACGGTCAGGAATCTGAACATCGGATTAGCGAAGTCCGTTGAGATTCCATACCCCCCGCTGGCCGAGCAGCAGCGAATATCCCTACTACGGCGCGTCAGGCATTGTCGATTATGTGGCCGACTACATCTTCGAAGGCGATAATCTCTTGGTCTCCGAAGATGGTGCAAATCTGCTGGCACGTTCGACGCCCATCGCGTTCTCAGTGACTGGCAAATACTGGGTCAACAACCACGCGCACATTTTGCACTTTGAGAATATGGCGACCCAGCGATTCGCCGAATTCTATTTGGAAAGTATCAAGCTCGACGACTACATCACGGGCGCGGCCCAACCGAAGCTCAACCAGAAGGCGCTGAACTCGATTCCCATTCCGATTCCCAAGTCCGTCGAAGCGCAGGTGAAGATTGTCGAGAGTGTCGAGACGCTTCAGGAAGAAACCCAACGCCTCGCCAGCATCTACTCGCGCAAGCTCGCCGCGCTGGAGGCGTTGAAGAAGTCGCTGCTGCATCGGGCGTTTTCGGGGGAGTTGTGAGATGGGGAGTTTGACAGAGTTGACCTTTTTGACAAAATTGACCCGGTTGTCGACGAAGTCAATGTGGTCAATAGTGTCATCCCCAACCCAAGGAGGCCGTCATGCCTGAATTATTCGACAAACACGGGGGCTTTCGTCGGCTGCATTCTTTCACGCTGGCGACGATCGTGCAGCTCGACACGCTGCGCTTCTGCCGCCGTTTCCTGACCTTCGACCACCGCGAGACAGGCGCCAAATTCTACGACCCCAAGGGCCGCCAATACGACCAGATGACCCAGGCGGCGCGTAGCGGTCGGCAGAACATCATCGAGGGCTCGGAACGGTCCGCAACCTCGAAGGACACGGAGATGAAGCTCACCGACGTGGCGCGGGCGAGCCTGAGCGAGCTGCGCGGCGACTACGAGATGTTCATCCTCGACCGCGGTCAGCTTCCGTGGTCGGTGCATTCCCCCGAAGCCAGGGCCATCAACGCGATCTCGCTCGACGACGCGCCGTTCAAGGACGACATGGTCCACGAGTCGGCGAAGCACGCGCTGGAACAGCGCCAGAAATACGCCTGCTGGCTGGACGCCGACGATGCGGTGGTGGTGGCCAACGCCATGCTCATCATCATTGGCCGCGCGCTGAACATGCTCAAGAGCCAGATCGAGGCACAAGGCAAAATCTTCGAGGAAACCGGCGGCTTCAACGAACGGCTCATGACCAAGCGCCTCGAGGCCCGCGAGGGTCAGCGCGACGCCGGGCCGTCCCCCGAATGCCCGCAGTGCGGCAAGCCCATGCGCCGGCGAAAGTCCGCCAAAGGCGATTTCTGGGGGTGTTCCAGCTACCCGGAGTGCAAAGGCACAAGGTCGGCATGAAGAAGACGGAGAGGAAAATGACCTTGTTGGCCGAGTTGACCCTATTGTCAACAAGGTCATTCCAGTCAACCGAGTCAACGAGGTCAACATCATGAACGAAGCCGAAACCAGAGCCGAGCTGATTGATCCCGCCTTGAAGGCGGCGGGCTGGGGCGTCGTCGAGGGCAGCAGAATCCTGCGCGAATACCGCATCACCGAAGGCCGCATCGAAGGGCGCGGGCGGCGCGGCAAGGCGGACATCGCGGATTATGTGCTGGTCTATCGCAACACCAAGCTCGGCGTAGTCGAGGCCAAGGCGGAGGGCGAGGCACTGACCGAGGGCGTGGGGCAGGCCAAGCAATACGCGGGCAAGCTGGCGATCCGCTACACCTACGCCAGCAACGGACACGGCATCTACGCCATCGACATGCAGACCGGCAAGGAAGGTGAAATCGCCGCCTACCCGACGCCGGAGGAAATCTGGGCGCTGACCTTCGCCGCGTTCCCCGAGGACGCGCTTGTCCGCATCGCCCCGGATGAGATCCGCAAGAAGGGCAGGGCGCCGAAGAACGGAAGCCTGTTCTTCACCATTTTCCAGACCTTCATGACCGCCGGAGCTGATGAAGGCGGTGAAGGCGATTTGCTCAATGAGATCAAGCCCGCCGTGTCATCACCGCTGGTCTACCCGCTGGAGCAGGACGATTTGACCTCATTGCAGATGGTGGCAGAAGCGCGCGGAGTGTACGGTACCTATCCGCCGGACCTTTTCGACTTCATCGTCATCGACGAGTGCCATCGCGGCGGCGCAAACGACAAAAGCAACTGGCGCGACATTCTCGACTACTTCGCGCCTGCCGTGCAGCTCGGCCTTACCGCCACGCCCAAGCGCAAAGACAATGTGGACACCTACGCCTACTTCGGCGAGCCGGTGTTCATCTACTCGCTGAAAGAGGGCATCAACGACGGCTTCCTCACACCGTTCCGGGTGAAGCAGATTGCAACGACGATTGATGACTATGTTTGGACCTCGGATGACGCCGTGGTGGAAGGCGAGATCGAGGCGGGCAAGCGCTACGGCGGATTCAAATAGCAAGTGCAACACAGACCTGGTCGTAAGAGCGGGTCGTTTTAAGTGAATCCGTTTAAGAAGGCGAGTAAGTACTCGTTTAACTGTGTTCCATGCGGATCACCACACTTAAACCCATTCTTAAACGGCTCACTTACTCCACCTGCTTACTCGTCCCTGCGTACCCGAGGATAAGGATGGCCGGGGTCGCGTCTCCAGATAAGGATGGCCGGGGTCGCGTCTCCAGATTCGAGAGTTGATTGAGAAACATACATTTCGCGATTTGCCATTGTGTACATAATAATGTACTGTCATGTACAGATAGAGGTGCTCAGATGAAGACAATCAATTTTACTGAATTCAGGAACCACGCTTCGGACTTGATGACCGAGGTTGAGCATGGGGAGACTTTGGTTGTGATGAGGCATGGGCGGCCCATTGCGGAGGTCTCTCCTGTGACCGAGGGTCAGCCCTCCTGGAAGCGTCCGGCCCTGAGGCTGGTGACCAAGGGAAGCGGTCTGTCTACGGCCATTCTGGAAGAGCGAGAGCAATGAAACTGTTTCTTGACTCCTCCGCTTTCGCAAAGCGATTCATTGACGAACGGGGAAGTGAGCAGGTTGAAAAGCTCTGTGCCCAGGCGACGGATCTCTGTCTGAGTATCGTCTGCGTTCCTGAGGTCATCTCGGCTCTGAACCGCCGGCGGCGGGAGAAGATACTTACGCGGCAGGACTATGCCCTCGCGAAAGAACAACTGTCAGAGGACGTCCGGGATGCCGTGATCATCAATCTGACTCCGCCGGTAATCCACTCGAGCATCAAGGTGCTGGAAACCGGTGTCGTCCGCACCCTTGATGCTCTCCATGTGGCCTGCGCCCTCAACTGTCGGGCCGACTTGTTTGCCTCTTCGGATCGCCGTCAGATTCTTGCCGCAAGGAAGGCTGGCCTCAGAACAAAAGAGATCTGAGCCGCCTTGACGTGAAGTTCACTCAATTGCTGCGGCATGGCGTAAGAAGTATTCAGCAGGCATCGTCTACAGCCACGTCCGCGCGAGGGTCCAGGCGCCGAGGGCGATGATCAGGCTTCCAAGGATTCGCGGCATGGACTCGGTCTTCAGGCTCCTGGTCGCAAAGGCGCCGAAGGGCCCGACCAGTATAGCGCCTGCCGTCAAAGCAAGAAAGAGTTCCCACTGGAACATCTTCGGTGAAAGCATGTGCTGAAGGAAATCGGCGAACGGCATACTCAACACGGGGTGATCGATTTCTGCAACTGTTCTTCCGATCAGGTAGGTCAGGAATCCGCAAATACAGATGGGGACCTCCGCGAGCGTCGTTGCTCCGATGGCGGCCTTATGGTCCTGGCCCGCAAGAACCTGGCCCCCGGTTACCACGGGACCAAAGCCGCCGCCGGACAAGCCTTTGTTGAACGCGCTGATGACGCCGATTCCGATCATCTTCCGCCACGAGAACTTGAACGGGCGATTCATGATGACGACGATTCCCATCGTCAGCACAAGAACGCCTATGTATGTTTTGACGGCCACTTTCGGGAGATGGATCGCAATAAGCGACGCGAGGATAGTTGCGATGAGGCCGAACCCGGAAATGATGAGCACAATCCTGGTGTCCCGGCTGTCTTTCGTGAATGACACGTTCTCGAAACGATTGTGGAATATGGATGCCGTGAAACCTCCAAGAGCTTGAGACAGAAGGACCGCGGGAATCACAACCAAAGGTTCAAAGCCAAGGATCAGAAGGACCGGGGTGAGAATCGTTCCGTAACCCATGCCGAGTGATGAGTCGATGAACTCGCAGGCAAATGCGAGTGTAAAGAGAAGCAGGAATAGTCCGACTGTCATTTCCATTGTTCTGCCCTTCCTATATGTCTACTGATCTGGTCGAGAAGAGATTCACAAAAAAAGAGCCGGTCACTCAATGAGCGATGCGAACGTTGTGGCTTCCATCTTCTTGGCGACCATATTGCGAATTTCTTTGAACAAGCAGAGCAGGGCCTTTTCCTGCTCAATAGGGGTATGGGAGAAGAAGTACTTGCTGGCGGATTCGACGGGCGCAAGCGGACCGTCCATAAGACGCACGATCTCGGCGACAGATATCTGTCGAGGGGATTTCGACATCTCGTAACCCCCGCGCGCGCCTCTCTTGCTTCTGACGTAACCCGCGCGCTTCAAGAGTAGAAGAATCTGTTCCAGGTACTTCTTTGGAATATGTTGTGCGCGGGCTATCTCCTCCGTCTTCACAAAGCCCCTGCCATAACGCTGTGACAGGTAGAACAAGGTCAGACATGCATATTCACTTCGGACGGTCAGCTTCATGAGTAATCCCATATCACTGCTAATACCATCGAGAATATAGAGAATAGACGATGCGTCAAGCCTTCTCCGCCCGGCCGGGCGCTGCAGGGAGCGACTCGGATTGACCATGCGAACCCCCGCACCCAAACTCCCACACGTTCACACGTTCACACGTTCACACCTTCGCAACCGTGACACTCCGGAGATGATCCCGTATAATGCACCGAGAGGACAAAGCAATGATGGTTCAATGCGATCTGTGTCCGAAGCAGTGTGTTATTAAGCCCGGTCAAAGCGGGGATTGCCGGATTCGTGTGAACATTGACGGCAAACTGCATGCGGTCACTTACGGACATCCTTCGTCCGTTCATATCGATCCGGTTGAGAAGAAGCCGCTGAATCATTTTCTTCCGGGCACATCGATTCTTTCCATCGCCACTGTCGGCTGCAACCTTCATTGCAAAAACTGTCAGAACTGGGAGATCTCGCAGAGGAATCCTGAAGATAGCAGCGCGATATCATTGCCGCCGGAAGCGATGCCCGAGGTCGCGCGCCGCTACGGTTGTCTCTCCGTCGCCTACACCTATACAGATCCGAGCGTCTACTACGAGTACGCGCTGGATAGTTGCATTAAGGTGAAAGAGGCGGGACTTCGCAACGTGCTGGTGACGGCAGGTTATATGAACGAGAAACCGATGCGTGAACTGTATCAGCACGTCGACGCGGCCAACATTGATCTGAAGTCGATGTCGGACAAGTTCTACCAGTCGAACTGTTCGGCCACGCTGCAACCGGTGTTGAATACGCTCGTGAATGCCAAGTCCATGGGCGTGATGGTCGAGGTGACGAGCCTGCTGATTCCGACGCTGAACGATACGGATGAGGAAATCGGGGAGCTCTGCAAATGGATCGTCGAGAACATGGGAAAGGATACTCCACTCCACTTCTCGCGCTTTCATCCTCAGTACAGAATGCGCCATCTTCCGCCGACGCCGGAGGACACGCTGATCCGCGCCCGTGAGATCGCACGACAGAGCGGACTGTACTATGCATATATCGGAAACATTCTGATCGAGGATTCAGCGACGACGTATTGTCCCGGTTGCGGTGTCGAACTGGTCCGCAGAAGAGGTTATGAGGTTCTGATGAACAAGTTGCAGGATGGCAAATGCCCGGACTGCGACACGGAGATATACGGCATATGGTTGTGATCAATGGGACGTCGGATGTTGGACTGTTGAGCGTTGGGAAAGGACCGCAACGTCCAACAATGAACATTCAACTTTCAATGTGCGGCACATGGAATGAGTAACATGCAAGGAAACGGACTAGACAGGCGGAGATTTCTTTTTGGCGGAGCCGCTATTGTGACGATTGCCCTGAGCGGCGCATGGCGGATGTTGCGGGCAGTAAGTCCTGTGAAAGTTGTTCGGGCTCTTCGCGGTCACCGTTTTCCGGGAAAGGTCAGGCCTTTCGATGCCGAGGAAGTGAGCCGGCCCGGCAAGTGGATGGGTTAGACAAGGAGCGTGAAGTGAAAGAGTATTCAAGATATCTAACGGGTTCCATTCTACTGGCGGCTTTGTGTCTCGGCGCTTGCACGCGGGCGGGAGAAATCGAGGCTCCGTCCGTCGAAACAGCACCTCCCGCCAAATCGGTATTCACATCATGGTTGGCAGGCTCTTGGTATCCGGAGGATCCGGAACAGCTCCGGTCTGATATTGAGGGCTATATTGCCGGCGTGCCGGGAGTGAAGGAGGGGCATGTCCAGGCGTTGATTCAACCGCACGCGGGCTATCGCTATTCGGGTTCGGTCGCCGCTTACGGGGTCAAGCAGATCATGGGTCAATCCTGCAGGCGAGTCATTGTGATGGGTCCGACTCATCGTCTTCCTATGCGCAATGAAGTGAGTATTCCCTCGGCCACACATTACAAGACTCCGCTGGGCGAAGTGCCGCTGGACCTGGAATGCATCGAGAAGTTGCGGGCGTTCGACTTCGTCAGGAATATTCCCGAAGCGCATTCGTCAGAGCACAGCGTGCAAATACAAGTGCCGCTTCTGCAGGTCGGATTGCGCGATTTCAAACTCGTGCCGATCGTCGTGGGACAAGTCGACGTCGAAGGGGCCCGGAGGATTGCGGAGGCCCTCCTCTCGGTCGTCGATGACGACACACTTGTCGTCGCGAGTACTGATTTCACTCACTACGGACCAAACTACGGCTACGTACCGTTCACGGACAACGTCGAACAGAACCTCAGAGCGCTGGATATGGCGGCGTTCGATCAGATTGCGAAGAAAGACGCCACGGGATTTCAGGATCTCTGCAACAGGACGGGCGCGACGATCTGCGGTCGCGCGCCGGTTTCCATTCTCCTCTCCATGCTGTCCGAGGAAAGCAGAGTTGAACTGCTTAAGTACGACACCTCGGGAGATATGACCGGTGATTTCGGAAACTCCGTCAGCTACATCTCCGCGGCGGTGATGGGAACGTGGACGAAAACGGACAAGGTGGATTCAGAGCGGGAGCGTCTGTCCTCCGAGGACAAAGAAGCCCTGCTGAAGCTGGCTCGCAAAACAATCGAGTATGCGTTTGAGCATAACAAGCAACCCGATCCCGAGGCACTGGGAATCCAGATATCTCCCCGGCTGAGGCCGTACTCCGGCGCTTTTGTCACACTGAATAAGAAAGGGCGTCTGCGAGGATGCATAGGAGATATCTTCCCTGCCCGCCCTCTCTATGAAGCGGTCTCGGGAAACGCAATCAATTCAGCCTTCAACGACCGGCGGTTTCCCCCTCTGACGAAAGATGAACACGCGGATGTTGAGATTGAGATATCCGTTCTTACGCCACCCGAGCGCGTCGACTCGTACAAAGATATTGTCATTGGAAAACATGGCATGGTGATCAACAAGTTCGGACGGCGCGCCGTGTATCTTCCCCAGGTCGCGCCTGAACAGGGATGGGATATCGAAGAAACGTTGACTCATCTGTCTGAGAAAGCGGGTCTTCGTCCGGACGCGTGGAAAGAGGGGGCAACGTTCGAAGTGTTCGAAGCCATCGTGTTTCGTGAGGGTCACGAGTAACGGAAATGCTGCGAGGCCGTTCCATCCGTCGTTCTGCCGTTGTCTTCTCGTTGGGATTCTTCGCTCTCATTGCGCAGACGCTTCTATTCCGCGGCTTCTTTGCGGTTTACGAGGGCAACGAACTGGGACTGGCCTGTTTCTTCTCGTCGTGGCTGTTGTGGGTGGCCCTGGGCGGCGGCGCGGCATGCCTGCTGAAGCGGCGAATCGCGCTGAACAACGGATTCGAGTTTCTTACACTCCTCTACATCCCCGCTTTCCTGCTCCAGTTGAAAGTCATTTCCGCCTCCCGTGCGCTGGCCGGAGTCAGCACGTATGAGCTGTTTCCTTTTGCCCGGATGTTTCCGGTGTCGTTCATTGCCAATGCCCCGGTGAGTTTCCTGATCGGTCTGCTGTTTTCGCTCGCGTGCGAGTGGATGTCGGGACTGGGCGGCATACCAGTCGCGCGGGTCTACATCGTGGAGACCATCGGAGCTTTCGTCGGTGGCATCCTGGTCACCATGGCGCTGGCGTTCGGAATGTCTTCCGAGACGATTTTTCTGTACGCGGGATTAGTCGTCTGCGCGGCAGCGCTGGTTTGCAGTACGGCTTCGCGGCGGGTGTGGGCCTCACTGCCGGCAGCAGGCATCGTCCTGATTCTGCTTCTTGGCGGCGACCGTGCGTTGACCCGCGCGAATGATGTCCGGGCGTGGCAACGACTGCTGCCTGCCGAGACGTACGAAGGAAGCTTCACGACGCCGCAGGCGAAGTACTTGTACGGATCGTACAACGGACAGTTTAACGTGATGGCGTGGCAGTCTGTTGTCGACAGCATTCCCGGCACGGAGTCCGCCTCTGAAGTCATAGCTGTTCACCTTTCCCAAAACCCCGGGGCGGAGACGTTTCTCGCAGTGGGCCCCGGCACGTACTCGATTTGCCGGAGGCTGTTGGATGTGTCTCAGGTCAAGTGCGTGGCATGGGTGGACACAGATCCCGACTATCCTGCGCAACTCCTGAAAATCCTGCCGGAAGACATGCGGTCAACGGACAGCAGGCTGGCAGTCTCAGGACTCGATATCCGCGAGCATCTGGCACAGAGCACGCAGCAGTCTGATGTCGTAATACTCAACCTTCCGGCGTCAACCACGCTTGCGCTGAACAGGTACTTCACGCGCGAGTTCTTTGAGCTTGTGCGCGCCAACATGGCGCCATCGGGAGTGGTCGGAGTGCGTGTGCAGGGCGGAGAGAATTTCATGGGCGACGAGCTCATCAATCTGGGCGCGTCCGTTTACCACACGCTCGCTCAAACCTATTCACAGGTTGTGATCAAACCGGGGGCGGAAACATGGCTGCTCGCCTCGAACGGAGGTGATCTGATCGAGGTGCCCGGCATTCTCCGCGAGCGCTTCCTGTCTATCAACGGAGCAGACTCGATCTATCCGTCGGAGGGCCTGCTGTCGCTCTATCCCGTTGATCGAATTGAGTATCAGCGGACGCAGTATGAACGGGCTTCTGAGGCCGTTCCGGAACGACTGCTTGTTAATACGGACAAAAGTCCGAAAGCATTGCTCCATGCCCTCCTTTATGTTGCCAAGGAAATGGGTGGCTCAGACGCGGTTACGGGTTTTATACATTTCTTCGCGTCATACGGCGTGTGGATTGCTCTGCTGCCGGTGTTCATCTACCTGCTGCTGCGCTGGGTTTACGTTTTCAAATCAGGACATGCAAACGGACGCGGTGTCCGGGTGTTCGACGTCTACTTTCTCGTTGGTTCATCCGGGGCCGTCGGCATGGGATTGAGCATCGTCCTGATGTTCATTTATCAATCGGCCTACGGCTCGATATTCCTGCACATAGGTCTCATCTCGGCCATCTTCATGGCGGGTCTTGCCGCCGGAAGTATCTCTGTTGAGCGCACGATTGTGCGCCGGCCGGAAATGTGGTCCAGACTGCTTGCCGGCGGAGTACTCCTGCACATCTGCCTCATGGTTCTCATTGCCTTCCTTTCTTCCGTTCCATCGCGGATGACGCTCGCGGTTCTATTCTGTATGAGCGGCCTGCTGGGCGGAGTGTACGTGCCGCTGGCCGCAGCGGCCCTGAGGGAGAAGGGCCGGGAAGACCGCTATGCCGGGGCGATGATCGAGTTGAGCGACCATCTGGGCGGCGCAATCGGCGGCCTCGCCGCCGGACTTCTGCTTCTGCCCGTTCTCGGGGGACAGCTCAGCCTGGTTGTTGTCGCCGCTTTGATAGGAGTGAACGTCATCTTTCTTCTGTCTTCCCGGCGGGACGTATCGCCCGAACGCCTGACGCTGTTCGACCGACGAGTTCGCGCTGCGGGCTATTTCATCTGTGGTCTGGCCCTTTTTCTATTGCTGGTCTCCGCCGGATTCCGAGCCACGCGGGTTGAGAATCTGGGAGTGCTTTTGAGGTCCTCTGCGCTGGCCATGGGCGGGAAAGACCTGTCGGAAGAATCTTCCAGGATAAGCCGCGGGGACAGCGTCACCGTCTACACCGAGCGCGATGAATCGGGCGCATTGAGTTTCCGGTATTTCCACACCGGTGGCCTGGTTCGTGACGTGATTGGTTTCGCCGGCCCCGTTGTTCTTGCCGTGAAGACTGATGTGCGCGGTGTGCTGAAGGATTTTGAAATCATCAGGTCAAACGAGACTGCATCGTACGTGGATACACTCCGGGAATGGCGACGGCAATTGCGGGGGAGAAACATCTTCGAGCCGGAACCATTCGCAGGCGTGGACGCTTACAGCGGCGCGACGCTGACATCCGAAGCCATCATGCGAACACTGAGTTCCGCGGGTTCAGCCTTCTCGACTGAAGTTCTCAAGAACGGGCGCGCTGAAGGAGGCGAGGCGACCCGATTTGTTCTTCCCGACGTACGCGTGTTTGTGTTGATTCTTTTCGCGGGGATCGCGCTGTATCTCCGCCGGAATCCATCGCGAATGGCCCGTCGCGGAATGCTTGCGGCTGTGGTTCTTGTTGCCGGATTCTATCTCAATATGCAGTACTCGCCGGTGCAGGTGTTCTCGCTTCTCACGCTCCGCCTGCCTTCTCCCGGAATGAACGTGGCCTTCTGGCTGATCCTTCTGCTTCCCGTCTTCGTTCTGCTCTTCGGGAATCTCTATTGCGGCTATCTTTGTCCGTTCGGCGCACTACAGGAACTCCTTGGCGATTTACTGCCGGACAGATTCAGAATCCCGCCCGACAAAGAGGTCTGGAAGTACGGCAAGCTGATCAAATATCTGATCCTGCTCGGCATGGGTCTGTTGTTTGTATCGACGCTCGACCACGGCATTCTGAACGCAGATCCTCTCGTGACGTTCTTCGGAAAATCTCCTGAAAGACCGATTCTTATTCTCTCGGTTGCGGTTTTGGTTCTTTCCGTCGTGTTCCCGCGGTTCTGGTGCCGGAACATATGTCCGACGGGGGCGTTCCTCTCACTGCTCAATGGCGCGCATCTGCTCAGGAGACTCATTCCCCCGGTGACCCACAAACTGTGCGTCTATGGTGTCCGCAGGACGGGGGAGTTCGACTGTCTGTGCTGTGACCGGTGCAGGAAGGTTCATGCGATCGAGCTTCGGCGCCGTCAGCAGGCCGGAACGGAACGGCAACGTACGGTCAATACTGTTTTCATTGCGTGCGTTCTCATCGTCACGGTCATCGTTGCCCATCTCATTCTGGACGCTCACCGCGAGGGGGCGTCACTCGGAAATGCACGGACGGAACTGCGCGGCGGAGGCGAGCCAAGAGATGTCGACATGTCGAGGCTGATGAGGATGATAGAGGAGGGTCAGCTTTCGGATCATGAGGCCATGCATTATCATTCATCCGAATAGCTGCTGCGCAAACTAAAACCGGCAGTTTCACTGTGCGCATTGATTTGCTCCGTTTACGAGGCTAGAGTGTCGGCGATGAGTTCAAAGAAGTACATAGCCCGCAAACTTGAATCCGGGCTCCGGGAAGCACTGGGCATGTTTCCTGTTGTGGCCCTTCTTGGTCCCCGGCAGTCCGGAAAATCAACACTCGCGCGTCATCTTGTCGCGGATCGGGACGCAGTCTATCTCGATCTGGAGATGCCGTCCGACCTGAATCGACTTATGGACGCGGAGTCGTTTCTCCGAGCGAACCAGAACAGGCTTGTCTGCCTCGATGAAGTCCAAACCAAGCCGGACCTGTTTCCCTTGCTGAGAGGGTTATGCGACATGGGCCGCAGGCCGGGACGATATCTTGTTCTCGGTTCTGCGTCTCCGGAATTACTGAGACAAGGTTCTGAAACGCTCGCGGGTCGAATGGCCTATCTGCACTTAACTCCTTTGCTCGAGAGAGAACTTCATGACGTGGATTCACATCGCCTTTGGACAAGAGGAGGCTTTCCGGACAGCTATCTGGCTGTGAGTGAGAGACAAAGCGTATTGTGGCGACAACATTTCATTCGCACTTACCTGACGCGAGACGTCCGTGCCTATGGATTCGACCTGTCACCTGAGACCATGGGGCGCTTGTGGACGATGCTGGCTCATTCGAACGGCCAGCTTCTCAATGCATCCAGGTTAGCAGAAGGACTGGGTGTATCGCCGCCAACAGTCCGGCACTATGTGGAATTCCTGTCCGCGACATTCATCGTGCGCGTCCTATCCCCCTGGTATGCCAACGTGAAGAAGCGGCTGGTCAAGACGCCAAAGACTTTCCTCATGGATACCGGGCTTCTGCATACGTTGCTTGATATTGAGGACAGGAACGAGCTTTTTGGACATCCCGTTTACGGCAGTTCATGGGAAAGCTACGTCCTGGCGCAGATCGTCGGCGCCATGAACTCATGGTCGATTCACTTCTACCGCACGGCCCGGGGCAACGAGATCGATTTCCTGCTTACGAAGGGACAGCGAATGATTGCAGTCGAATGCAGGGCGTCGGCAGCTCCTCAAGTGCCTGCGGGCTTTTACCATGCCCTGGACGACTTGGGGCTCAAAGAAGGTATTGTTGTTTCGCCCATACCCGATGGCAACGGTTACAGGTTAAACGAACGGATTCAGGTGGCGACCCCGTGCGAGTTGATTACAATGCTGGAACGCGCAGAGAGCGAAAAGTCATGAGCGAGAGTATCCACACGCTCTGGGAGAATCGCTGGCACCCCCTCCGCCAGGAGTGGGTGATGATTGCCGCGCACAGGCAGGATCGACCGTGGGTCGGGGAAGTGGTTGGCTCCGGGGCGCCTGTTCTTCCAGCCTACAGTCCTGAATGCACGCTGTGTCCGCGCAATGTCCGCGTCAGTGGTGTGCGGAACGACGATTACGCACAGACGTTTGTCTTCGACAATGACCATCCTTGTGTGAGTCTGCATGCACCTGATGACCTGCCGGAGGCGTCTGGAATCTATAGAAACGAACCGGCAAAGGGTGTCGCGCGAGTCGTATGTTTCAGTCCGAGGCATGATCTCACACTGGCCGAAATGGCGGTGGAGGATGTCGAGCAGGTGTTGTACGTGTGGAAAGACCAGTTCGAAGAACTGGGTCGTCTTCCGGAGATCAAGAGCATTCATATGTTTGAGAACAAGGGTGAAGTCGTCGGCGTCTCCAATCCTCATCCTCACGGGCAGATCTACGCGGCGGGTTTTGTATTCAAGACTATTGAGATCGAAATCGATGCCTGCGAGAAGCACGCTCATGAAACGGGTCGTGTTCTTTTTGCCGATATCATTGCCGAGGAGCAGAGGGATGGGCGGCGCATCGTATGTGAGAACGAACATGCGATTGCCTTCATTCCGTATTTCGCACGCTATGCATACGAGATATTCATTGCCCCGAAGAAGGCGCATGCTGACATAAGGGGATTGAGTGGTGAAGAGTTGTCGGCTCTCGCTGATATTCAAAAGCGTGTGCTGGTCCGTCTCGACAATCTCTGGCGTATGTCTTTTCCGCACATCATGGCTTTTCACCAGGCTCCAACGGATGGCGGCGACTACTCCAGCTTCCATTTCCACATCGAGATACATCCGCCTCTGCGCAAGCCGAATGTGCTGAAGTATCTTGCCGGAGCCGAGGTCGGCGCCGGCAACTTTCTGAGCGATACCATTCCCGAAGAAAAGGCAGCGGAACTGCGAGCGCTTCCTGAAGTCCATTATAAGGAGATCGGCGGGTGACGCAGTTTCGCGTGACAGAGAGTATTCCTGCGGACTTGCCGGACGTGGTCCGGTTTGCCGAGGCGATTAACCATCTCGAGGATCATGTTCCTTCAAGCCTGTTGCCTTTCTTTACTCCCGGTCATGAAGTCTTTGTTACGAGGGCGCCGGGGCGGATAGATCTCATGGGGGGGATCGCTGACTACTCCGGTTCACATGTCCTGCAGTGGCCGACGCGTGAAGCCGCGTGCGCGGCTCTGCAGATGAGGGCGGAGCCCGAGGTCACGGTTGTGAGTTTTGACGCGAAGGCATACGGGGAACCCGTGACGGCCACCGTCAAACTTGATGGGACCGGTGACGACGGGACGCCCCACTGGGTGTCCTACGTTGCCGGTGCGTTCGTCGTGCTCAAGCGGGAAAAAGGAGTCCAGTTTCAGCATGGCGCACGGATACTGATCTCATCTGACGTGCCGTGGGGAAAGGGGGTCAGTTCATCGGCCGCGATCGAAGTGGCCGCGATGTATGCGATCGACGCCGCGTACGGTCTGCATCTTTCGGCGCGTGAGATGGCGGTTCTCTGCCAGAAAGTTGAGAACGAGATTGCAGGGGCGCCGTGCGGGGTCATGGATCAGATGACGGCATCATGCGGCGAAGAGGGTTGGCTTCTCTCTCTGCTGTGCCAGCCTGCTGAGCTGAAGGGGACGATTCCTCTTCCGAACGATATTGCCGTATGGGGAATCGATTCCGGTATTCGTCATGCCGTGACGGGATCGGACTACAGTTCGGTAAGGACAGGCGCATTCATGGGGTATCGAATCATCGCGGATCTTGCCGGGCTCGACGTGGAAAAGAGCGGGGATGTAGTGGCCGTACGAGATCCTCACTGGAACGGATACCTTGCAAATATCGATCCCCGGGAGTTTGAGGACAGATTTGCCGATCATCTGCCGGAGTCCATGACTGGAGCGGAGTTTCTGGAGAAGTACGGTGGGACAACGGATCGGCTCAGCAGGATTGATCCTGAGAAAGAATATGCCATTCGCACGCCGGCCGCGCATCCCATTTACGAAAATCATCGTGTGCGGCAATTCGAGAAGTTACTCGCGCCCTCCGCTTCCCGTCAGAGCCGACCTGAATTGGGTCAACTTATGTATGAATCGCATGCCAGTTACAACGCCTGCGGACTTGGATCTGAAGCGACGGACCGGATAGTCGAACTGGTGCGACATCTCGACCAGGTGCGTGGACTGTATGGAGCCAAGATCACGGGCGGCGGCAGCGGGGGAACAGTTGCCGTTTTAGGAGACAAGAGCGCGGGACCGGCCATTCGAGACATCGTTGACGATTTCCACAAAGAGACCGGATACAACCCCCATGTGTTCTCCGGGTCATCGCCTTCGGCCTCCCAGTTCGGTCACATCACGCTTGAATACAGAGGAGCTTAAGAAGACTCGGCATTAAGCTCCAGCCAGGCGGCATACTCGTTGGCCTCAATCGCACCGGCGGCGAGCGCAAGCGTGCGTTCGACAGCTTCTTCTTCCGTCGCTGTGAACCTCAGTCCGTTTGCCTCCAGAAACAGAGCGGCGGCAATGAAGCCTGTTCGTTTGTTACCGTCAACGTAAGGATGATTCCCAGAGAATTCCCTATTTTCCGCACTTTGGATTGCATCATCATACAATAATAACACTTATAACATAGATTTCTGTCAATGGCCTCCCCCCATCTCCCATCAACCATGGGTGGTATTGGGCGGCTAGAGATCATCCCCGCGCGGGTCCCAGCAGAAGAATCCGCCGATGAGGTCCACGATTTCCATTGGATCGAAACCGGCGTCTACGCCCACGATGAAGAGGTGGGCGCTTGCGCCGATTTCCGTCGTTGAGTAGTCCGGGCCCATGCCTGCTCCGGTCGCCAGTTGCGCGGCGCTCACTTCGAGGCCGTTGAAACTTTCCAGTCCCACCGGCAGTCGCGGAATCTTCCTGCTTCGTGGTCCCGGAAGGCCGACATAGACCGATGCATACGATCCGGCATACACATCGGCAAATTCAGTCGCGCGGACACCTGCGGCGAGACCCGGACCCACTCTCACGCGCAGGCGGACCATGTCGAAAATATCCAGCACGCGGTTCGGAATATACATCAGCACACGATGCAAGACGCTGGGCCGTTCCGCTTCCGCCTCGTCCGAAAAGGTTGTGGTTGTTGACATGAGTATCAGTAAGGCGAGCAAAATGCAGACGAGTCTCTTCATGATCCTGAGTATTACCTCCCGATCTTCTTCTTAAACTTGATCCCAGCCTCGTCATATCTTGGCTCACCTCCGGTGACCTTTCCGCCCTCGATCCATGTCAGAATCCTGTCCATCCATTCACCATTGGCAACTTCATGTCCCATACCGGGCACATCGAAGACCCGATAATCCGCGCGAAGGAACTCCCACATCTGTGAGACCCTGAGAACATCTTTCCAGTTCTTATCCTTGTCACCCGTGATCATTACCCAGCGAAGTTTCGCTTTCATCAATGACTTGCCTTCTTCCATGCTGAGATATGGGAAATGCTCAAAGAGATAGATCTGGGCGGCATGGCTGATTACGCCGATGAAGTACTCGGAATAGAGCAGACCGATCTGCGAAGCAATCTGTCCACCGCCGGAAAGTCCGCTCAGAATGACTCTCTTCCGGTTAACTGGATACAACTGGGAAACAGTTGCAAGGGTGTCGAGAGCCAGGCCGACCCTTCGCATGTCGGATTTTCCGTTCTCCGCGCCCCACGCGCACGCATAGATCAACTTGTGCTTCTCCATGACGGCTTTCCAGTCTTCAGGAATAGTCGATCCGTCACCGGGATCGACATGGATCAGCAAACCCCATTCAGGACTGCCGTCATAACTCTCAGGAACATACACGAAAGCACCTTCTTCCTTGCCGTCATACTCGAGGGGTTCGTCCGGATCGCAGCTGTTCGGAATATACTCGGCTTCGAGCCGGTTCCTGTGCCGATAGTAGTCCAGCATATTGCGTCGGCCCCGACCCTTGAAGTAGTCGCGAGGTTTTTCAAACATGCGTTTCGTTAGAGCAACTTTCTCGATAGCGCCGGTCTTAAAATTCCCGGGTTTTGACGGTGTGGCCCTTGGGGCAACTGTTTCTTCCTGCTCGCGTGGGAGCAGGATCTGATCGTTGTCAGACAGGAGTTCCGGCTTGATGCGGATTTTTTTGCCGTCTTCCTTTTCGAGAATGACGTTGCCGTCGGCGATTTCGATGAAGCGCGCGGTAATCTGCGCGCCGCTCTTCGCGGTCCATGTTCGCGGCTCGGAGAGATCGATCACGGGTTCGACGACGCGATCCGAGGCGAGTCGTTCCGAGGTGACGAGCAGGGAGTTCTCATTCTCTCCAACAAGTTTAGTCTGAGGGTTTGCCGGATCCATGATCCAGTTGCCATCCACCACAAACTTGTATCCGTACTCCCCATCAGGAATATCAAACTCTCCGTACCACGTCCCGTCATCCTGTTTTGCCAGCGGGTGTGACTCGGAGTTCCAGTCGTTGAACTCGCCGGCGACGCTGACGACCCCGGCGTCGGGAGCCGTGTGTTCGAAGTAGACAGTAACGGCAGGAACAACCACTGCCGCCGCCAGCCAGAATAGAATAATGAAGAACGAAATAGACCTGTTCGCCGTCATAATAGATCCTCCAACTTCCGGCATCGTAGACTCAATTGTCGGGCTGGCGCAAGCTGCTTGGATCAGTTTGATGTCGCGCAGAAGGTCAGGTGCCTTGTCTGCCGTTTCAGTCCTTGAGGAAGGTGCGGGATGTCGAATTGATATCGAGGTATTTCAGCTAAATGGGGTCTCAGACACCCCGGCGCCCCGCGTCGCCGGCCTCGCTGATAGTCGCGAAGCATCGGCCCGCAGATCGCATTTACGCCCACCCTTCTCTCGGTAGTCAGATAGGTGAAGACGGCGGAGCAAAGGTCGTCCAGCGGGATACTGTGTCGTTGGCCGACCTGCTGGACATACCAGTCCGACCAGCGCATGAAGGCGTCGAAGACCGATTCTTCGTTCAGCCACAGCAGGGGCGCGGTCTCGATGAAGTTTCCGCTGTTGCAGATCTTGTCCCATAGTTGCGCGAACGCGTCGATGCGGGCCATATCGCCGGGCGACATGAGCCTGTTCTCGATGAGATTGTAGGGTGGTTCGGGACTGTAGATCATCGCCCACTCTTCATCGTGACGCGCAATCGGCGTGCCGCGCAGTCTTTTGAGCACGCCCACCTGTATCTCGTGAGGGCTCAGCGCGGCGAGACGATCGAATCCTTTGGCGAAGCTTTGCATGTCCTCTCCGGGCAAGCCGGCTATCAGGTCCGCGTGGATATAGGCCTCGGTCTCCTCTCTCAGAAAGCGCATGTTTGTTTCGATGCGATCGTTCTGCTGGATGCGCTGAATCCGGTCGGCCACTTCTTCGTTGAACGTCTGGATACCCAGCTCAAGTTGCAGTGAGCCGCGCGGGAACTCTCTGAGTTTCGAAGCAAGGCGTTCCGGCATGCGATCCGGGATCATCTCGAAATGCAGAAAGAGGCCGGGCGTGTACCGCACAGAAAGAAGTCGAGTATCTCGATACAGAAGTCGATGTGCAGATTGAAGGTCCGGTCGACGAATTTGAATTGTCGGACCCCGCGTTCGAGAAGCGATTGAAAAGCCGGGAACAGACGATCGAGGTCGAACCTGCGAACCGTATCATCCATTGAGGAGAGGCAGTACTCGCAATGAAAAGGACAACCGCGCGATGCCTCCACGTATACCAGGCGATGTGTGACATCCTCTTCGTCATACAGGTCATAGGGCAGAACGAGGTCAGACAGCGAAGGGGGATCGGCCTGCACCGTTTTCAAATCAGGAAGGTCCTCGTCGAGTATTCTTCTACAATACTGCGCAAACAGCAGATCCGCTTCGCCGCAGAGAACGTAATCCGCCTTGGCGCAGATTGTCTGCTGCTCCGTTTCAAAGCTGACCTCGGGACCGCCGAGAATGATGACGGTGTCAGGAGACGACCTTCTGATCAAGTCAACCAGCGCGAATATTTTACCGGTGTTCCATATGTAGACGCCGATGCCGACAATGCGTGGTGATTCCCGCAGAATCTCATCCCGGACTTCCTCAAGAGGACGCTGAAGGTCGAACTCGCGGATAACTGCCTGTTCCCGCAGATCGCCCAGGTTCGCCATGAGGTAGCGCAAGCCGAATGAAGCATGGCTGTACCGGGCGTTTAGGGTTGTCAGGACAATGTCGGGCATAGTGGAAAGTGTACGATCGGCCGGAACGACGGCAATGACGAACTTTGAATCTTGGACCTTGGACTTTGGACTCCTAATATTCCGGCATGCAGATTTTCGATGCCCATTGCCATTTGCAGGACGAACGGATCGCCGGCGCGACCGATGAGTTGTTGAGTCGCGCGCATGAAGCGGGCATTGAGAGGTTGATGTGCTGTGGGACGAGTGAAGCCGACTGGGGCGACGTGCTGTCGCTCAGCGAGAAACACGCAGCTGTAGTTCCCTCGTTCGGGTTGCATCCGTGGTTTGTCGCGGATCGTTCACCGGACTGGCTTGAGCGTCTGCGTGAATATCTTCTGCGTACTCCTTCCGGAGTCGGAGAGGTCGGGCTGGATCATCTTCCTCACATCCGCAACGATGACGAGCAGGAGCCGGTGTTCCTTGCCCAGCTTGAGCTGGCCCGGGAATTGGGGCGACCCGTTTCGATTCACTGCGTCCGCGCGTGGGGGCGAATGATGGAGCTGCTTGAGCAGTTTGACCCGTTCCCGTCCGGTCTTGTCCTGCATTCGTTCTCCGGTCCGCAGGACTTGATTCCGCGTCTCGCCAGATCAGGCGCCTACTTCTCGTTTTCGGGTACGGTAGTTCGCGAGGCAAACACGCGTGTGCGCGGTGCGGCAGTGGCCGTTCCTGCGGAGCGTCTTTTGGTGGAAACAGACGCTCCCGACCTCTTTCCGGACGGCGCGGAAGTGAATCGTCGCGACGATGAAGGAAAGCCTGTCAACGAACCGGCGAATATCATACACGTCTTGAAGTCCCTCGCGGCACTGCGGGAAGTGTCCGAAGAGCGCATCGCGGAGGTAACTCACGCGAATGCGCGCAGAGTATTTGGAAAGGCATAATGACATCGCGGTTCATTCGAACGGAATTACTTCTTGGTGAGAAGGCGCTGGCCAGACTCGCCGGAACGAGGGTGATGGTCGTCGGCATGGGGGCTGTCGGTTCCTATGCGACGGAGGGGCTGGCCCGGTCCGGCATCGGGCATCTTCAGTTGGTTGATTTCGATGTGGCCCAGGAGAGTAACATCAACCGGCAGCTCTACGCTTTGAGTTCAACCGTCGGAAAGCCGAAAGTGGAGGTCGCACGGGAACGGGTGCTGGACATCAATCCTGACTGTACCGTCGATGCCATAACGACGTTCGTAGATGACATTACGGTCTGTCAGCTTCTCGCGGATCCGCCGGACGTGATCATTGATGCGATCGACAGTCTGAACAGCAAAGTGGCCCTGCTGCACGCCGCGTCAGAAAGGCGTGTCGCGTGCATCATCTCAAGCATGGGCGCGGCGACACGAATGGATCCTTTCTCCGTCCGCGCAGACGATATCTCCAAAACAAAACATTGTCCGCTGGCGCGCTTGGTCAGAAAACGCCTGAGAAGGCGCGGGATCCGAACCGGCATACGCTGCATCTATTCAGTAGAAGAACCGCGGCAGACGGAAGTGGAGGTGGAGGCGGAGGAATTCGATCGCGGGAGACCGCGGCCGCCGCTTGGAAGTTTCTCTTGCCTGACAGGGATCTTCGGCCTGGTAGCCGCAACGGAAGCCGTTCGCATGACACTCGAATCGGAATCATCCTCTCAGTAGAAGAATGCGATCCCGCAACACAGATGTCCTGGTGAAATCTCTCACACTATGTGCCCTGACGTGTGTGGTTCTGTCCTGTCAGACCGCGGTTCCGCCGGTAGCGCAACCTGGTTTATCCACTGAAGTACGCGAACTCAGAGAGATGCGAATACGCGCGATGGTCGAGGCCGTTCAGGAAGGAGGCGGGGAACGCGCGCCGGCATTGAGCGAGGAATGTGTTGAAGCTGTGAATGAGGCGCTGAACTGGCTGTTGTCGAATCAAAACGAAGACGGAAGTTGGGGGGGGCGAAACAAGGTAGGCATCACGGCGCTGTGCACGTATGCCCTTGTTGCCGGAGAGGGGGACGAACACCCGGCGGTCAAGAAGGCGGTTGGCTTCATCATGGGACAGCAGAAAGACGGGGCGTATATCGACCTCTCCGCCAAAGAGTCACCCTACGAACAAGCCCTCGCCACCCTTGCGGTGTCTGTGTGCAGTCGACGGTGGGATAACGAGGGATACCGGGAGTCGATGGAGCGTGGGGCCGACGTGATACTTCGCGGTCAGAGAGGGGACGGCAGTTGGGCGTACGGATATTCGGACAGAGGCCAACGAGACACTTCCATCAGCGTCTGGCAGACGGAGGCTCTGTGGTCCGCGCTGGCCGCAGGAGCGACGAACGCGGCGATATGCGATGCTATTATTCAATCCTCGGTCGACGTCGTATCGGTTCAGGCGGAGGACACGGGGCGCTTCGGTTACGTTGAGAAAGGGCTTGGCGCTGAATCCATGACCGGAGCGGGTCTGCTCGTCCTCTATCTCGCGGGCGCATCAGATACTCCGGAGTACAGGCTCGGGGCGGACATTCTACTCAGCGGCGGCGCATCCACCCGTTGGCCGCTCTGCGGAGCTTTTCACCTCGCGCAGGCCGCCTGCCTCCTAAGTCCGGACTCGTGGGAGAAGACGGTGGCCGGCATTCTCCAGCAGGTTATCGAGATGCAGGCTGACGACGGATCATGGGAAGGTCCGAGGGCGGAGCAGAAATACGGGCGGGCGTACGCGACCGCCATGTGTGCGCTGATCCTGCAGACTCCTGCTATCAGACCTGTGATCATGGAAAAAAGTTCCGCCGCGCAGTGAGTGGGCGAATTCGTTCTTGTGCCGTTTATTGCGCCACAGCAGTATATCTCACATGAAAGTGGTGTGCGCATCGAGCGTCCTGTTTGGCCGGGAGGCGTTCTCTACAATCGGCGACGTCACGGTCGTTTCGGATGGAGACATCAGCCGCGATCATGTGCGCGAGGCCAACGCGTTGGTCATTCGTTCGAAAACCGTGGTGAACCGGCAACTTCTCGGCGGAACCGCGATTTCCTTTGTCGGTACTGCTACGGCAGGTGTCGATCACATGGACCTCAAGTATTGCTCTTCTGCGGGTATCGCATGCGTGAGCGCCCCGGGTTCCAACGCGAACAGTGTGGCGGAGTATGTGGTCTCGGCTCTGCTGTGTCTGTCTGAACGGTACAGTATGACGCTTTCCGATCTGACGCTTGGGGTCGTTGGCGTTGGCGAGGTCGGGAGCCGGGTCGTGCAGAAGGCGCGCGCGCTGGGCATGACGGTGGTTCAGAATGATCCGCCGCGGTACGAGCGCGAAGGGGGTCTTGATCTTCTCTCACTGGACTGGGTTCTGAAGCATTCCGATATCGTGACGATTCATGTTCCTCTGACTGAGTCCGGTCCGCATGCCACAAGGCATCTGGCCAACCACAGGTTCTTTGCAGGCATGAAGCCGGGCGCGTTCTTCATCCATTCTTCCCGGGGAGAAGTGGTCGATGAAGATGCTCTGCTGACATCCCTGGGCAGCGGCGCATTGCGCGGGGCCGTACTCGACGTCTTTGAAAACGAACCTCGCTGTGATCCCCGTGTTCTACAGGCGTGCGAGCTCGTCACACCGCATATTGCGGGCTATTCGTATGACGGAAAACTCAAGGGCACGCTCGCGGTTTACGAGCAGGCCTGCCACTTTTACGAGATCGAGCCCTGTTGGGATCCGGAAAAGCTGACTCCGAAGCCGCCGCCTGCAATTGAGCTGGATGCCCGCGGGCTTCTCGATGAAGAGGCCATATGGAGAGTATTTCAGAGTCACTACGATATCCGGAACGACGATCGTTCGCTCAGAGCGCTTTCCGACAAAGGTGAAAGCGTACTCGCCGCGGGTTTCAACAGGTTGAGGGCGGAGTACGCGATCCGTCGCGAGGCGCCTGCGATAACCGTCCGGCTACGTTTTGCGGAACCGACTCTGAGAGACTCGCTGATCGGGCTGGGCTTCAACGTGAGCATCTAATTTTTTGCACTCTGCCCGATCAAGTGTAAGATGCTCGTGCGTCCGGCGCCATAATGCGGCTATACAACAAGGTGTCACAATGAAGATCCACGAGTACCAGGCGAAAGAGCTGTTCAGAGAATACGGCATTACCATTCTTGAGGGGACGCTGGCGACGAGCGCTGCGGAGGTCGAGCAAGCGGCGGCCACGCTGGGCGGGACTGTTGCGGTGAAGTCTCAGGTCCATGCCGGCGGACGGGGAAAAGCGGGAGGCATCAAGCTTGCGCACACGCCCGCGGAAGCCCGCGCCGCAGGTGACGCGATTCTCGGAATGGACATCAAAGGAAGTACGGTCAGAAAAGTCCTGGTCGAAAAGGGCGCTGCTATCGCCAAAGAAGCCTACCTCGCCGTGATTGTCAACCGCGCACAGAAGGCGATCGGCTTCATCGGCAGTGCGGAAGGCGGTGTGGAGATTGAAGAAGTCGCAGCAACGAATCCCGGGAAGATCCTTCGTCTTAACTCCATCTCACGCAACTTCCCCTCGGACGGAGCGAAAGAATTCGCGGAGGCTCTTTTCGGGGAGGCCGGTGACCAGGTGATGGACGTCATGGAGAAGCTGTTCAAGCTGTTCGTGGAACGCGACTGTTCTCTCGCGGAGATCAATCCTCTTGTGCTCACTGATGAAGGACGGGTCGTGGCTCTCGACGGCAAGGTCAATTTCGACGACAACGCGCTGTTTCGTCATCCTGACGTTGTTGAATTGCGCGACATGGATGAAGAGAACCCGCAGGAAGTGCAGGCGAAGGAAAGCGGGCTGAGTTTCATTCAGCTTGAGGGAGACATCGGGTGTATGGTGAACGGGGCCGGCTTGGCAATGGCCACGATGGACATGATCAAGCTGTTCGGCGGAAGCCCCGCTAACTTTCTGGATGTGGGCGGCAGCTCGAATCCTGAAAAAGTGGTCAGCGCGTTTAAGCTCATCCTCAGCAATCCGGACATCAAGGCCATTCTCATCAACATCTTTGGCGGGATCACGCGCTGTGACGACATCGCGCGCGGCATATTGGCTTCGTACGAACGGGTCGACATCAATGTGCCCGTCGTCGTGCGGCTTTTCGGAACGAACATGGAAGAAGGTCGGAAGATTCTTGAAGGTACACCACTCATTCCGGCCGTGACATTGTCCGACGGCGTAAGGAAGGCCATCGAGGCGGCGAAAGGAAGGTCCGCATGAGCATTCTTGTCGATCAGAACACACGCCTGCTGGTGCAGGGCATTACCGGTAGGGACGGTTCTTTTCATGCGGGCCAGATGATCGAATACGGAACGAATGTTGTCGGCGGAGTGACGCCGGGCAAGGGCGGACAGGAAGTCCATGAGTGTCCTGTCTTCGATTCGATGAAGGAAGCCGTCGCGGCGACCGATGCGAATACGTCGGTCATCTACGTCCCGGCCAAATTCGCTCCCGAAGCCGTGATTGAGGCTGCCGGGGCCGGCGTCAAGCTGATCGTCTGCATCACTGAGGGCATTCCGGTGCTTGAAATGGTGGATGTCTATCACGCCGTCGGGGAGCTTGGCTCAAGACTCATCGGGCCGAACTGCCCGGGAGCAATTTCTCCGGGAAAATCTAAAGTAGGCATCATGCCGGGCTCTATCCACAAGCCCGGCTCGATCGGCGTCATCTCAAGAAGCGGTACGCTGACGTATGAAATTGTTTACGCGCTCAGCGAGCGGGGTCTCGGTCAGTCGACCTGCGTCGGCATAGGCGGTGATCCCATCGTCGGAACCAACTTCCGCGATCTTCTTCCGATGTTTGAAGAAGACCCCGAGACGGATGCCGTGGTACTTGTCGGGGAGATCGGCGGGGACGAAGAAGAAAAGACCGCCGCGTACATCGCCGACAACATCTCTAAGCCCGTCTTCGCCTTCATCGTCGGTCACACGGCGCCCGAGGGCAAGCGGATGGGGCATGCCGGCGCGATCGTCTCGGGCAACAGCGGCACGGCGGAGTCGAAGAAGAAAGCTTTTGAGGCCGCCGGAGTCCCCGTCGCGAGGACGCTTGATGAGCTTGCTGAGATGGTTAAAGACAGGAGACAATGAATGGGGGGTGCCCCGAATGCCGCTGACTTAAGACCACGACATGCCTTACGGCATTGACTACAAACAATGCGAACTTCATCCATTGTTCGTAGTTAAGCCCGTCAGGGCTGTGCCTTTCTTTGCCTGGCGCATCCGAAAGTGGTCTTAAGTCAGCGCCATTCGGGGGTGTCCCCGATCTGAGAATAGAGAGAGAAATCGATGAGTTCAGGTAGTATCAGTTTTACGTATGACCCATCCACGCGTATTCGCACCGCAATATACCAAGGTGTCATTGATGACGCGGAACTGCTGGCCGCCTACAGGAAAGTCATAGCGGAGCCGGACTTTGATATATATGCGCAGGATCTGGCCGATCTGCGCGACGTTGAACAGCTCAACCTGTCATCAAAAGGTCTTGGCCAGCTTGGCCTGCTCCTCTCAGGGGGCGGGGAGAAACCATCTCCCGACCAGCTTACAAAGCTGGCGATCGTGGGAACCCGGCCGGACGTGTTCGGCATGGGGCGGATGTACGAAATGGCGACGGAATCATTCCTGCCCAAGGAAACAAAGGTCTTCCGGGAGATTGATGAAGCCAGAGCGTGGCTGGTGAGTAACTAGGCCCGGGCACTCCTGTTTTCTCTCGATCGATCTCAATAGTCGCGGCGAAAAAGAACAGTCGGACCTGCTCTTCGTGGCAACATCCTCGCATTCCACAATCAGGAGAGCTTTGGTTCGGCGACGACGGTCCCCCTCGCATCCTTACGAGATGCGAGAGGAAGTTGCGGGAGCGAGCCGATCAGCGCTTTCAGAAGGACGTACATGGTGGCGCAGGGCCTCAAAGAGAGTTCTCCTGCTCCGTTGACAGCTTCAATCTTCTCGATCCGGAAGCCTTCGGGGTCGACGGTCGCATTCAGGTGTGGCGAGCTGTACTCGATTTTCCCGTTCAGAGAAACCGAGTGCGTCTCTCCCGACCATCGCGCGTCGATACTGATATGCTCACCGTCTTTGAAGAGCATGAACGCGTTGTCGGTCTGTTCCTCAAACTCTTTCCGGTTCAGATAGAGGCGCGGTTTGTCGACATAGGGCCGTCCGGCTGTCGGGCAGAATGTGACGCAGTTTCCGCATTCGTTACAGAAATCCGTCAGCACCGCGACCTGCAATCCCTGGTCTACCCGGAAGGTCGAACCTATCGATTGCTCAACCCCGTCCGTGCCCGGGGTCAGTTTGGGGAGCGCCGCCTCGAACGGCTCGCATCTGTATGTCACGATTGCAAGATTCGGACAGACGCTTACACAGATGCTGCACATCCTGTCACAATCGACACAACGGGACGCTTCTGTTTTCGCGTCTTCGTCAGAGAGCGTCTCTACGACCTCGGCAAAGCCTTTGCGCTCAGCCAGCGGAATATGAGGCGTCTTCACCCGGAACTGCCGTTTTGCTCTGCGCCCGATCAGTTCGTTCACATCGACGTGCGGAATTCCGCGCGGCGAGGCCATGGGGATGCCTTCCCTTCGCATGATTTCGGCGGCGATTTTCTTGCCGTCGCCGACCGCCTTAACGATGGAGGAGGGGCCGTCATCGCAGACGTCTCCGCCCGCGTAGAGATTGGCCACGGACGTTTCGTGGGTCACAGGATCGGCGACCATGTAGCCCTTTCTGTTCAGTTCGACGTCTTCGCCCTCAAGGAAATCCAGGATGGCGTTCTGGCTGATGGCAAGGATCAGGTTATCGAGTTCGATTTCCACCTCCTCGCCCGGCACTTCGACAGGCTTCTTGCGGCCGTCCTCGCCGCGTTCACCGAGCATCATCTTCCTGCAGACAAGGGCCTTCAGTTTTCCTTTCTCGGCGACGATCCGCCCGGGCGAGACGAGTTCCGCGACCTCGATTCCCTCTTCAAGCAAGGCGTGTATTTCCTCTTTGTCCGCGGGCATCTGGTCGATGGTGCGCCGATAGATGACCATGACCTTGCTGTCGGCGATGCGCCATGCCGAACGCGCACAGTCCATCGCGGTGTCGCCCGCCCCGATTACGCCGATGCGCTTGCCGAGAGAGACAGATTTTCCTTCTCGAACCTGCCGAAGATAGTAGAGGGCGTCCATGACGCCTTCCGCATCTTCATCTTCGACTCCGAGCGTCTTCCCCTGCTGAGCGCCGACCGCGACGACAATGTGTTTGAAGCCTTCCTTACGAAGATCGCTGACGAAGAAGTCTTCTCCGGCTTTGACGTTGTAGCGGATTCCAACACCGAGGTTCTCAAGTATCTCGACGTCGCGATCGATGACCTCCTGCGGGAGGCGGTATATAGGGATCAAGCCGGAGACCATGCCCCCGAGAAATCCGTGCGCTTCGAATATCGTCACGTCAAATCCGGCCCGCGCGAGCTCGTACGCTGTGCCCATACCTCCGGGTCCCCCGCCGATTATGCCGACTTTCACGCCGTTGGGCTCTGCTTTCTTCCGGTAGTGCGGTGCATTCTCTTTCGACATGATGTAACGCTTCATGTCGCGGATCGCCAGCGGTTCGTCGAAGTGCGTGCGCACGCAGGTGTTCTCGCAGAGGTGATCACAGACGCGCCCGAGTATCGAAGACAGTGCGTTGTCGCCTCGCGTAATTTCGATCGCGTCCTCAAAACGGCCTTCGCGCACCGCGCTCATGTACTGCGGGACCTTCTGATTGATAGGACACTCATCAGTGCAGGGCGCTTCGATGCAGTCGAAGAGATCCAAAGTCCGTGCCGTCTTGCTTTTCCACGTGACGAAGCGGTCCTTGCGCAGCATGGCGGCTGTCAGCGTCCCGGCGGCATAGTCCGCGGCATTCGTGACGGCGGCTTTCTTCACATCACTTTCGCCCGCCTTTTTGCAGATAAACTCTGCCAGATTCGCCGTGGCCGCGTCCTGCATGGCCGTTTTCGTGTTCTCGACGTACTGGAGCATCCGCATGTAGCCGCCGGACTTAAGTATGTCCGAACAGACCGTGATAGTCTTCATGCCGCAACCGAGAAGACTGGCGACATTGAACGCATCAGCGCCCGCGGAGAACGACATCAGCAGGTCGCCGCTGAATTCCTTCGCGAGGGTCGCGGCCAGGTTTGCGGTCACCGCGTGAAGCGGGCGTCCCGACAAGTACATCATCTTCTCGTTCCCGTCGAAGACGTTGCGGACGTTTTCGACTTCGAGTGTATTCGTCAGCTTCACGCCGAAAGTCAGGCTCCTCTCCTTCGCCACGGAACGCAGATTGTTCAGCATGGGAATCGCATCTCCGTATTTCAAATCGTGCTCAAAGGCCACATCGGGAATAACGACGTCATGATACCCCAGGTCAGTATTCAGAATGCCGCGGACCCGGTCCGGACCGAGAAGAGTCGGGTTGAGCTTCACGCTCGTATGCAGATTCCATTCCGTCATCAGGTACGCCGAGATCTTCTCGATCTCATCCGGCGGACATCCATGCATCGTGGACAGCGTGACGCTGTCGGAGAGCCGGGCAGGAATGTTGATGTCGCGGACTTCCCGGCAGTATTTCTCGACGATGGCGAGATAGCGTTCGAGGTACTCAGAAGAGTCGAGCATGGTTTTCAGAAACCACTGCACGTTTGGTTTCAGAATGCCCGCAAGATCATAGCCCACACTCATGTTGAAACAGATGCCCGGAGCGTCGCCGGGGAATCCGAGTCTCCCGTGAAGAGTGTGAAGGAGAATCCATGCTCTCAAGTACTCGTCGAAAGATTCGTGGACCTTCAGTTCCTGTGACCACTCCACGTTGTAGCCTTCGTCCTCCATGTCGATGCACGGTTTGGAGACCTCAAGTTCGTCGAGGGTCTGCACCGTTTTCAGTTCCATGAAGCGCGCTCCGCAAAGCCACGCGACGATGATATTCTGCGCCATCTGGGAGTGCGGGCCGGCCGCGACTCCGAAAGGTGTCTCAAGTCGGCATCCGTAGACTTCAGTGGTGAAAGGGTCCAAACTAGCAGGCAAAAACGCATGTTCGAGGGGAATTCCGAAGATGGAGTTCCTGGCCTCCAATTCGGTGAAAATCCAGGAACAGAGCTGTTCCATCGCGATGGGTTGGAACTTGTCAGACATGGTGCTTCTCCCGTTTGTGCTCTCCGAAGCTAGCACACAAGAACCTAGATGCAAAGACCTCAACGACTTACGCAAGGAGGGCGCATCAAAACGCTTGAACCCTCCGGAAAAATCATTTGTGAAGCTTTTGACGGATAATCAAAAAGCTGCGTATGTTAGCCGATTATTAGAATCTCATTTGTGTTATATATGGCCGTAAGGGATTTCAATTTCTCAGGTCTACATTTTGAAACGGGGTGTCATAAAAGGGGCAGGATGGGGCGTTGTTCTATCGGTCGCGCTTCTGTCGGGTCAGGTTCGCGCGTGCGATCCTGAATTCAGCGGTCAGATTGATCTGGGGATTGCATCGGCTGATGCTCTTGTCGAACTGTCGGGTATGGCGGCCAGCCGCCGCAATCCGAACGTATACTGGGTTCATAACGATTCGGGGCACGGCAACAAGATTTACGCTATTAACGACAGGGCGGAACTTCTGGCGACCTATACGCTCGACGGTTTCTGGGGGAGGGACTGGGAGGACATTGCGGTAGGTCCCGGCCCGGAAGATGGTGTCAACTATATCTACGTCGGCAACATCGGTGACAACGCGGCGGTCTACGACGAGAAGTTCATCGGGCGCATTCCGGAGCCGTATGTCGATGCGAATCAGAGCCCTGTTTCAGCCACGCTGTATGGAACGGACACGATAACGCTCCGGCTTCCCGATCAGCGGCGGGATACCGAAACGCTGATGATCGATCCGTGGACGAAGGATCTCTATATTGTTTCCAAGCGTGAGAACAACAACCTGCTGTATCGTCTTCCTTACCCGCAATCGACATCGGAGACGATCACGGCGGAGCTTCTGGCCACGCTGGATGTCGGATGGATCGTCGGCGGAGACATCTCTCCGTCAGGCACCCAGATTCTTCTCAAGTACAGCAGTACAATGTGGTACTGGTGCCGCGAGCCGGGCCAGTCCGTAGCCGACGCGTTGACAGCTCCGCCGCAGACCGTTCCTTATGTGCAGGAACAGCAGGGCGAGTCAGTATGCTGGCGCGCCGATGAACAAGGTTATCTGACCATAAGTGAAGGATCGGACGAGCATCTGTTCTTCTATCAGCAACTCGTCGACTCCCCGCCTCCGCCGCCACCTCCGCCCGACGATACGGTGGACCCGGAAGTAGCCATTGATGCGCCCGTCGAGAACGGCGTGTATCAGCCGCCGACACCCATCATCACCGTTGTGGGAACGGCGACGGATAATGTGTCGGTCGAAATGGTGACCTATGCTTTGACGGGTGCGACCGGAGCCACCGGAATGTGCGAGACCGCAAGCACCTACCTCGTGTCGAAAGGGGCCGTATGGAAGTTTCTTGATGACGGATCGAATCAGGGCGCGGGCTGGCGGAACATCTCCTTTGGCGATTCAGCCTGGCAGAGTGGACCGGCTCCGCTGGGCTACGGCGATGACGATGAAGCGACGGTCGTCGGCTATGGACCCGATCCGGACAACAGGTATATGACCACATACTTCCGCCGGTCATTCACGATTTCATCCTCGGCGCCTTACACGGGGCCACTGGATCTGTACGTTGCGCGCGACGATGGAGTGGTGGTCTATCTCAATGGTACGGAGATATACCGGAGCAATATGCCTTCGTCTCCTATTGACTACCTGACGCCTGCCCTGAGCACCGTGCAGGGCGCCGACGAAGAAGCCTTTAATCACGCGGTGATCGATGGAGGTCTTCTCGTCTCCGGAGAAAACGTGATCGCGGTCGAGCTTCATCAGGCCTATCCGGGCAGTCACGATCTGGGCTTTGATCTGGAGCTCTCATATGGAAGCGGAGGAACCACATGGTGCATCCCTGAGATCAATCTCAAGCCGGGAACCACCACGCTGAAAGTAACCGCTCGCGATCCTTCCGGCAACAAAGAAACCAAGGAGCTGGATATTGTTTACACCGAGGTCGATCCCGCGGACATCAGGATTCAGAAGATCCCCGGCGGCTTCAAGCTCACCTGGGTCAGTGAAGAGGGCGTCGAATACACCGTCATGCGAGCCACAGACCTTGGCGGATGCTTCTCTACACTCGTCGACAACTACCCCTCGGACGGCGTCATGACGACATTCGTCGACTACAATCCTCCCCCCGCCAGCGCGTACTACAGAATCCTCGAAGAGGAGTAGGAGCAACTCCAAACGCGCAACGATCGACTCGCAACGGCCAAGAAGCCATCATTGCGAACTGACTACTTCGACATGGTCTCCGACTCTGGATGTGAAGTTCATCCTGCGGCTGTCGCGGGGCAATCCAGTCTGCATGAACGCCGGATCACTTCGCCGTCGACGTCAGAGAGTGCCGTTGGAGTAATGAGCTCGTGAGGACAGAGGCGGGGAACTCCCGACGCGCAGCGCTGAATGCATTTGGAAAGTCTTGCGTCTCGCCATGTGTGATTTGACACTGCGCTGACATCAGTGTAACGAATAAGCAATACAGGAGGTCGAATGTGTACATCGAACATCGAACATCGAACATCGAACATCGAACATCGAACATCGAACATCGAACATCAGACATCGACCTCGGCCAGATAGCCGGCTGATCTTTTCTTTGCTTCTCATCTTCGCGATCGCGGAGATATCCCTTGCCGACGACACCGTTCTCCGCTCTTCGGGCGTCGTCCGCATTGACGAGATTCGCTCTCTGAGTGATCTCGATCTGAGCGAGCGCCTCCCGGGGGTCGCGGCCAACAACCTGAAGACCAACGTATCCAGAAATTGGGGGCGCTGCACAGCCGTCGAGGGGCGGATTGTTGCGGAAGATGCTTTGAATGGCCCTCTTACGGCGCAATACACTCTGTTGGTCAACAGCGCGGAGCGCGGCAAGGTGGCGATAGAGGGGCAGATCACGCGCAGTCCGGGACTTGCCGCGCATGAAGAGTGGAATCCCCGATTGTTCATTCCCGAAGACGTCCACAAGGAGTTGGGAGTCTTCATACTCAATGCAATCCGAATCGAAGTGTCGCGCCATGAAGAATCACTCAGCAGGACTGTGAAGTGGATTGGATCGGAAGGCCAATGGCCCGAGCGGACGCCGATGTTGACCAATCGCCTTATGTCCATTCTCGCAAGCGATTGGGCTGCGGTGAAAGAGTCTGAGAGTGGTGAACTCATCGATGAAACGAAGCCGGGATATGTCAAAGTGTCGCCCGACAAAGCGGCAGACTCTGTCCTGCTTCATGACATGGATCTGACTCCCTCGTCGGAAGGAGGTCAGCCATGATCCGGTCCAGGTCCTGCCTGCTGTTCTTCGTCGCCTTTGCGCTCTGGATCGTCAGCCGTTCCTTCGGGGCCGCGCCGTTCGAAGAGAAACTCTATGGTTTCCCCGGGACCATTCCGGTTCCGGGAGACTATGACGGAGACGAAAAAGAAGATATGGCGATTTACTATCCGCCTACCGGATGGTGGCACATATTCAAGAGCGGCTCGGGGGAGTATTCCAAGCAGTTCGGCAGCGTGAACATGACGCCTGTGCCGGGAGACTATGATGGCGATGGCATCTGCGACATAGCCGTTTTTGATCCCGCTCCGGCAATATGGCATATCATTCATAGTGGCGATCAGTCTCAGGAGCACACTCAGTATGGGACCAGCGACATGATGCCGGTGCCGGCTGACTATGACGGGGATGGCCGACACGATATCGGGGTCTATTATCCTCCCCTCGGACAGTGGTACATATTCAAGAGCACCGAGGGAGCGTATTACAAGCAGTTCGGCAACATCAATATGACGCCTGTACCCGCTGACTACGATGGAGACGGGAAAGCGGATCTTGCCGTCTACGATCGCACTACGTTCTTATGGCATTTCCTGAAAAGCACAGAGGGATACACGAATGTTCTATGGGGTTATCCCGGGCCTGTGCCCGTTTCCGAGGACTTCGACGGCGACGGGCTGTCCGACCTCGGCCTTTTCAATGCCTCATCTAGAGTATTCCATACATTCCAGAGTACTCGTGGTGCCTACGACATAACGTTTCCTGAAACAGGATATCCCTGTCCGGCTGATTTTGAGAACTCGGGAGAGAACCAGTTGGTGGTCTTCAAGGACGGCAGCGGCACTTGGTATATCGATAAGACGTTCATCGACTGGGATCTCGACGGATTGAAGAGAGACTGGGAAAATGCGCATGGTCTGAATGATTACGACAATGGGTTTGGCGATATCAATAATGGAGCGGAGGGCGATCCGGATGGCGACGGCTACAACAACGCCTATGAGCAGGCCGGCGGAAGCGATCCGCAGAATGCAGCATCCGTCCCATCTCCGTCATATGTCCTCTACGCCGCGGCCGCGAGCTTCCAGGACGCGATCGATGCGGTGGATGAGTACGGGGTGATTCTTGCCATGCCGGGAACGTATATGGGTTCATGGAATCGGAACACGACATTCAACGGCAAGAAGGTGATGATCCGGTCACAGGCTGGTCCGGAACAAACGATCATCAACCTGGAGAATGCGGGCCGCGGCTTTATCTTCGATGACGAGGAGACAAGGCAATCCGTATTGCATGGTTTCACCATAAAGAACGGGCAGGCAGACAAGGGAGGCGGGATTTACTGTCTGAAGAGCAGCCCAACCATCGTGGACTGCGTCATAGAGGATTGCACGGCAACCGTATCGGGCGGTGGGATCTATCTGGAGGGATCAAGTCCCGCGATCAAGGACTGCACCATACAGAGAAATCAGACGGGAACGGGCGAAGGCGGAGGTATCTGCGTGGTTCCCGTGGAGACTCGTATTTCGACTACGCCCCTCCTTTACACCTTGGAAGGCAGTTCTCCCCTGATAGAAGGTTGTGCGATACGCGCGAATACATCGGGTGGAGATGAGGGCGGCGGTCTGTTCATCAAACACGGTCTGTGGCAGGACTCCGTTATCGAATCGGAGACACCCTCTGAGCCGCAGGTTGTCCGGTGTGCCATCACGGAGAACATCGGTGATCAGGCCGTGTACAGTGGATCGCGCAGTCAGACAACCCTGAAGAACTGTGCGGTCTACAAGAATGCCGGAAAGGGCGTCAGGAATTTCTATGGCAGGTTGACTGTGCGGAATTGCAGCGTGTCGGACAATGCGGGTCTTGATGGTGGTGCCGGAATAGCCAGCGTTCTCGACGACTCCATCTACTCGCTGGCGGACCTGACGTCTGTCGAAAATAGTGTTGTCTGGGACAATGCGCCCGCGCAGGATCAGGTTATGTCCTACGTTGATGCAGGCGTATGCAGAGTCGACTACTCCGTCTACAATCCCGCTCACGAACCGTCGGCTCCCAACCACTCCGTATTCGAAGCAACCTGCTCCACCGCCGATCCGAAACTGACCCGCACCGGACATCTTCGTTCCGTCTCGCCGGCAAAGGACGGAGCAGACGACAGCATCGCGCCCTCCGATGACCTTGACGGAGAGGTCCGTCCCGCCGGTGTTCACGCCGACATAGGTTGCGACGAGTTCATCGATACAGACGGCGACACGCTGGCGGACATATGGGAAGCAGAGAACGGCCTCAATCCCGCGGTCTACGACGATCCCCAGGCGAATCCGGACGGCGACGAACTGACGCATGAACAGGAATACACGGCAGGCACAGATCCCTTCGTTTACCCCGGCGATTCCGATGATGATGGGCTCAGTGATGATGCCGAGGCCTACCACGGGTCGGATCCTTTGGATTGGGACAGTGATGGCGACCTGTTCCCCGACGGATGGGAGGTCGACTATGACTTCGACCCAATGAGCACTTCCGACCCGAACCCCAGCGGAGATGCCGATGGTGATTCGCTGAGCAATTTTGAAGAACTGAGACACGGCACGGACCCAACCGCTGTTGACAGCGATGGTGACGGCGTGCAGGACGGAGCGGAAGTAAGCAACGGAAGCGATCCAGCCGATGCAGATGATAACGGTGATCCGGATAACTGCCTCGTCCTCAACCTGGTTGTAGGCGACCCAAGCACCAGCAACTCGGAACGCTACTCGTTGGATGTAGGAGAGCACGTCAAACACGTTGCCAGCGAGTTCGGCGTTGTCACCCCCGCAACACCCTATGCCTTTGTCAAAGGGAAGGTCTACACATACAGGGTTCGCTGGATAGCCTCGATTTGGGAGACGCCAGACTACGACTATCGGGCAACCATCGGAGGTCAACGGGACGGCGTCCCGCAAGCCGGAATCCTCACGGGCCCGGGTTTCATTCTCAATGATTCCGACGCGCTCTTAGGCGAGCCAGACTGGAGCGGCGGCAGCGTGGACACGACTGCGGGAAAGAGCGGTACTTTATCCGTCCTTAAAATAGACTCCGTTGAAGCCTACTGTGACAAGTTCGGAGCGAGCGGTTCCTTCGGGGTTAATCCGGAAATCTTCGCCGGAGGACAAACCGACTTCGGCCAACCGGACCAGCCGCCGCCGTATTGGTGGTTGCCGGGAACGTATGCGAATCCATCGTCGAAAGTGCTCAAGGTCTTCTTCAAATACATCAAGGACTCGAACGACGAGCCGGATCCATTCGACATCGATTTGAAGGCCAATATCCTGCCCGACAGTATTTCGGACGACGTTCTGAACATCACTTGGTACAACTGGGCCGGGCCGTCTGCTTCCGGTTCATTCGATAAGACCGACGAGCGGGAAGTGAAGTTCCAGAACCCCACCAAGGGCGGGCTTTACAAGTTCCGGATGGAGATGCAGCCGCCGGGCTGCATCATGGCCAGTGACGCTTGGGTGTTGTTGCCGAAAGCTGGCGGGGAGATTGCCGGTTGGATGGTTACTGAAGTTCCGTCCTTGGTCACTCGGGCCGCGAACTGGGAGACTGCCGTCCGCGCCGTCGCTGTTGCTCATAGTCTGAATGAAAATGACTTCCTTGAAACCGCATGGAAAGCCATCGCAACTTGTGACTTCGATTATCAGGGCATTGTTGGTTCCCCGACCAAACGATATTCGTTCAGGGATTCAGATCGGCCAGCTGGACATACACCTGACCCAAGCATCCCGGGCATGGCGGGAGAGAAAGGGAATGGCGATTGGGATGAGCCGTCTTATGCCACGCTCGCGGGCATCGTGGTTCATCGGGCGAAGATCAACAACGCCATGTACGCCGTCTGGGGACGTGAACTCGGATATACAGAACTCCAACTCAAAGCTGGTGCGTTTTGGAATGCCATGGGGCGTAGCCTTTGGGATGATTCCACATCCCAGAGCGCTGTTGAATTGGGAAGCGATCTTTACGATGCGCATTCAGGTGGAGGAAGCTTGTCGGCGATTCTCACAAAGACACGCGCCAGGGATATTCAATCGCCGGACACTCCGTCCGGCTTGAACGATGTGAACCTGTGGCCCGACACCACTTCTGTATCCTCAGGCTTTTCACTTCCGACAATGCCCACGGATTACGACAGTCTGGACGAAGGCGAGAATGAAATCCCACGCGGACGTTTATTTTAGGAGAATGTGCCATGAAAAGAGACCGGACTATCTTGCTTCTTCTGTTGAGTGTGTTTCTGCCCCTCTTTGTCGGCGCGGCAGAAGAGAATCCGCCATCTTCGACCGCGATTTACCAGACCCTTGAGCAGCTATGGAGTAGTCGCAAGTTCACAGAGCTTACCGAATATGTCCACGAACTCAGAAGTTCCTGGGACGGGTATGTTCCTGTTGAACTGACCCTTGCGATCTACAGCGACCAATATGGGGCACAGGTTGAGGACGCGATTGATAGACTTGAGTCGCTTCGCGAGAGGTTAGGTGCCGATGTCGGGGCTGCATCTCCGGTGTTCATGGAACTATTGGACTCAAGAATCATTCGGTATAAGAAAGCGCAAAAGTTTTATTTGCAGCAGGGCATCTCACGTGAACAGCGTCTCGCCGAAAGAGATCCGCTGAAAAAGACCGAATTCAAACACTCCAAGCATTGGGTCGGTGTTGATGAAATGATGTACTTCAACGCGCCGGAAGTGTTCTTGACCGAACAGGGGATCATTCCAGCGCATCCCGGTGAATCCGTGACGGATGATACCGGATTGAAGCAAAAGAATGCGCAGCAGCTTTTGCAGTCCATCAGCGACGACCAGACGACCATGGATGTGCGGAAAGCTGCGGCAAGAGAACTCGTTAAGAAGCGTGCGACCAAGGGAGACCTCAAGGAAGTAGCTCAGGGTCTGGACGAAGCCAATATGGTGTATACATACCGTGACACGGTCGAAGAGCTTGCAAAGGTCGGACGCGAAGCCGTGCCAGGCGTCCTTGAGGCGTTGAATGCTCCGTCCGGCTCCAACACTGACAAGAAATGCGCGATCTGGGCGCTGGTGCGTATCGGAGTTGCCGATCCCGATGTAATCCAGACCTTGCAGGCCATATCGGAGAATGCGGATCGCGCTGACCTTGCCAAGTACGCTCAAGACGCTTTGCAGTATCTGCAGGCCAGGAATCGGCGATCGCGTTGACCGGCGGTACTTCATGTTCATTGACGGCCTACGCGCTGACGCGCTCCGGTGAAGGTGTTCGCGGCCGTTGGCCGCTCACTTGTACCCCCTCCGCACATCGCCGCGACGTTGGCGGCCAACATCGCGGCCATGTGCTCCGCCCCATGCGTGCCGCTACGCGCTTTGCGGCTATGGATGCATCGAACGTGGTGGGTGGTGCGACGGACGCAGCGCCAAGCCGCGCGGGGCCGCGCCGGAATGACGGGTCGATCCCGCAGGGCGGGACCGCCCCGCCACCGGGCAACGTCGCATAACGGCGCGCGTTATGCGTTCGTTCGCTCGAAGACTCGCTC
>JAHIZV010000116.1 GCA_018814445.1 Verrucomicrobiota bacterium
AACGAAGCTCGAGAAAGAGATCTCCAAGCTGGAAGCGGATATTGAGCAGCGCCTTAAAACGCAGGACAGGGAGATCAAGAAAGTCCAGCGCCCTGCCAAAGCGAAGGATGAAATCGACATAGGAAAACTTGAAGCCGGTCTCATGGCGAGAATCGACGATGGACTCAAGAAGAACCGCGAAGAAGTCGCGGCGGAACAGCAGTCGCTGAAGGACTACGCTTCAGGCCTCGATGCCGAGGTGAAGAAGCTCGAGAGCGAGATTCAAGCCCGCCTTGCGGCCCAGTCGAAGGCTGATAAGGATGCCATCGCGAAAGAGCGCGCGGACCTTAAGAAGATGGTCGCGGATGTCCAGGCTGAGTCACTTTCCCGGAAGGATGTCGAGAAGATAGCCCGGGAAGTGGGCGGTGATTCTCTGTCCCGCAAAGAAGTGGAGGAGATCGTCCGCTCGGCAGAAAGAGTCGATTCACTCTCAGCGAAGGATGTCGAGAAGATCGTGCAGACGCAGGTTGCAGGTCTCGCCAAGACCTCGGCTGATGTGAAGCAGGTTGCGAGTCTGAAAGAAGAGGTCTCAAAAGAACTTGATGCGTTCAGGAAATCAGAATCCGGCACCCGCAAGCGTGATGACGAAGCTCTGCAGGCGGCTATCGAGGAACTGACGGCATGGTTCAAAGAAGAGTTGTCCGAGCTGAAAGAGAGCCGGGCGGCGGTACCGGTCCAGGTGGCGGCCATCGCACCGAAGATATCTTCAGTGAGAGAGTCGGCCGCGGAGAGGCAGCCGGAAGTGAGCGAAGTGGCGCCAACTGAGGTTGATGAGCCGGAGGTTGAAGAGGCGGTTTCAGGAGAACAGCGCAAGGGATTCTGGTCGCGTCTCGTGGGCCGTGACTCACAGCCCGAAGCCGAAGCAGAGGAGGATATGGAAGCCGCACCGGTCGTGGAAGAACAGCCGACAGCCACATCTTCCGTCATGCCCGCGCCGACGGCCGCGGAACCGGTCGCGGAAATCACGGCGAACATCGAGAAGAACGAAGTGGATGTCGCGGGCTCTGAGGTGACCGGACGAGAGGGTGATCAGATGGGCGAACATCGCGTTCAGCTCGACTCGCTCATGCGGTCAGCCCGTGATGAGATCGCCCAGCAGGTTATCGTCGAAGTCGACGATGAGCTTCATGCGGGTACCACGGCTAAAGAGAGAGGGAAGCAACCTCCGCTGCGCGGTGAATGGAACTACGCCGGCGAATGGCAATCAGGAAAGATGAATGGCCAGGGAACGCTGGAATATCCCGATGGGCGCGAGTATATCGGCCAGTGGGTGATGGGCGTCCGCGAAGGTGTTGGAACGCTGACTCATCCTTCCGGATGGAAGTACACCGGTGAGTGGAAGGGCGGCCAGATTGACGGTCATGGAACCTATCGTTTCGCTGACGGCTGGGAGTATGTCGGAGACTGGGTGAACGGAAAACAGGAAGGTCACGGCACGCTCACGCATCCTGAGGGCTGGAGATACGATGGACAATGGGTCGACGGACTTATGCAGGGGCAGGGCTCACTCATCTACCCGGACGGTTGGGAGTACATAGGTCAGTGGAAGAACGGCAAACGTGAGGGCCGCGGTACGCTCAAGCATCCCGACGGATGGAAGTACGTGGGCGACTGGATGAACGGTCTGCGGAACGGCAAAGGCACGCTGACTTACGAGGACGGCTGGAAGTACGTCGGTGACTGGCGTAACGGGCAGATGCAGGGTGCCGGCGCACTGGATCATCCCGACGGCTGGCGCTATGAGGGTCAGTGGTTTGGCGGTGAAATGAGTGGAGAAGGAAAGCTTATCGCGAAGTAGAAAGCGAAAGAGAGTGTGCAAAAAGCCCCGGCATCCCCGGGGCTTTTTCATAGGTCCTATACGACCCATAAGACCTATACGGATCAGGCAATAGCCTGCTCAGGCGGACAGCATCCGCCTCATCAGGTCATGTGCCATGCCCGAGGCGACGCCACTGTCGACAAACTCATCAAACGGACGTTCTTCGGTCACTTCCCCGGTCGGACCATTCAATATGGCGAGGGGGACCGGTTCGGAGGTGTGACCTTTCAGGGAAACGGGCGTCCGGTGATCGGTGCAGATATAGAGGCGGTATGGTTTTCCGGCCTCTTCAAGAGCCTTCCAGATCGGAGCGACGACATTTGCGTCGAATGCCGATATGGCTTCAGTCTTCATCTTTGCGTCACCCATATGTCCACATTCGTCCGGAGCCTCGACATGTACATAAACGAAATCATCTGTCTTGAGAACTTCGAGGGCCGCGGCGACCTTGCCCCGGTAATTGGTATCGGTAAATCCGGTTGCCCCGTCGATAACGGGAGCGTCGAGTCCGGCAAGCACGCCAAGGCCGCGCACCAGGTCCACCGCCGAGATCACACCGCCGCCCAGTCCGTAGAGGCTGCGGTAGTCTTCGAGAGACAGGGCCCGGCCTTGCCCCCAGAGCCAGATCTGGGTCGCGGGCTTCTTCCCCTCTGCGATTCTTGCCTTGTTGACCGGATGCTCCTCAAGAATAACCTTTGAGGCATCCATCAGCTTCCGCACTTCCTCCTGGCGGTCTCCGGCGGGCAAGTACTTGGACGCCGTTTTGCCCGAGATGTTATGCGGCGGCTCGGTCTTTATGTCGGTCGGGCCATCTTTCCAGATGAGAAGATGTCGATAGCTTACGCCTCCGTGAAAGGTCAATCCGTCCTCTCCGAGTTCGCTCTGAAGGGTCGTAATAATCTCGTGCGCCTCTTTCGTCGTGATGTGGCCGGCGGAGTAGTCGTCCATGTCGCCGTCAGAAATAGTCACGAGGTTGCAGCGGTAGGCTACCTCGTCTGACGAAAGGGGGATGCCTGCGCCTGCCGCCTCAATCGGAGCGCGGCCCGTGTAATTCTTCGCGGCGTTGTACCCGAGCAATCCGAGGTTGGCCACATCGCTTCCGGGCGACATGCCTTCCGGAACCGTGTTCACCATGTAGACTTTTCCCGCGGCGGAAATACGGCGGATGTGAGGAATAGACGCCGCCTGCAGGGGCGACTTACCGCCGAGTTCTTCGACGGGATAATCACCCATGCCATCGCCAACAAGTACAACGTGTTTCATACCTCGCTCCATATTCTGAGAATGAGACGGCAAAATACCCGACGATGTGGGCAGGGTCAAAGTAAGAATCAAACTTGCCGCTCCTCGCGGTCAGATTCTGACGCCTATCGAAGGTTGTCCTCCACCTCGCGGCGGAGTTCAGCGCAGAGCTTCTTCGACTGGTCAAGGGAAAGGGATTCTGCCATGACCCTGATGACGGGCTCGGTATTCGAACGGCGCGCGTGAATCCAGTGGTCGCCGAAATCGACATGGACGCCGTCGATCAGTGTTATCTTCTCCGATTCGTATGTGCGGCGGAGCGCCCGCAGGACAGTCGGAGCCTGATCGCTTCTTACGCGGATCTTCTCCTTAACCACATGATACTCCGGTATCTCCGCCCGCAGTTCGGACACGGTCTTCCCGGTCCGCGCCATGAGTTCGAGAATCACTGCCATTCCACCGAAGCTGTCGCGGCACGGATGGATCTTCGGAATGATCACTCCGCCATTGTTCTCCCCGCCGACCACGGCGCCGATCTCCAGCATCTTCTCCGATACGTTGATTTCTCCTATCCGTGTGCGGACGACTTCACAGGCATATTTCGCGGCGACAAATTCAACCGCCTTGCTGCAGGAAAGGTTGGCTGCGACAACGCCTTTGCCGTGTGCGGAGAGGACTTGCTCAACCGCGAATGCAAGCGTCATGTCTTCACCGATCGGTTTCCCCTTTTCATTGACGATGGCCAGGCGATCGCCGTCAGGATC
>JAHIZV010000117.1 GCA_018814445.1 Verrucomicrobiota bacterium
CCGGAAAACCCGATAGCCTGCCAACCCCTAAATGGCGGCGCAAGAAGACCCTGCGCGCCTCCACCCAATCACTGCTGCAACATCTTCGTCACGAGGTATGGGCCGATGCGCTCCATTTCTCTAGCTTCGTGTCACCCCCATACCAGAACACGAAGCCGGAGAAAATCGACATGCCCATAGAAAGCGCCCTATTCTACGCTGTCGCATGAGCCCATGAGCGCCAAACTCCAGTGACGCTCCCAGGGGGAGCGCCCCGCGACACGAGTCCTGATCTTGAGAGGAGACAGCGTCTCCAATGTGGTAGTTTCCGGGTTCAGGCCTTCGCGCAAACGAAGCGATTCATATTCAGTTGTCTAAGACCTTCGTCTTACATTCATCATATGAAAAATAGGCGATTTAGACCTGATGGAGATGACGACAAACTTTTTGTAGGGCAATCCACCACAAGGTGCGGATGGAGCTACTCGAATTCAGAGGCGGTAAGAATGCAAAACCGATCACAAAGTGGTCCCCGAGTGGCCCCACTGCGCGAATGCCATTCACTGAGAGTCATACGGGATCGACCGGAAAGGCCTGTGTTTATTGAGGATGCAAGATGGTGGGCGGTACAGGACTCGAACCTGTGACCTACTGGGTGTAAACCAGTCGCTCTAGCCAACTGAGCTAACCGCCCCTTGATTGCAGGTTTCGGGTTGGGATTGAATTGCTCTCCCGAATCGCGAGTGCGGATACTCTCTGACGGGGAACCTGAAGTCAAGGAAGAGACGGGGGCATCAAACGGAATAGCTTCACATCACTTCAGCCATAAGCTACGCTCGCAGCAATCTTATGAGCAAGTTGAGGATAAGCAATCAGGACATCAGTACGTCTGAGGTGTTTCAGGTGGTCTGTGACGATTTTCCGGACATCATTCATTCCATTGATTCGGACGGAAAGATCGTATTCACAAACCGCCGGGCGGAAGAACTGCTTGGCTACACGCGCGATGAATTGATCGGCAGGAACGTCCGCGAGATCTACACCGACGAAGTCCCCGCGGCGAGGAACGAAGGATCCTCCGACCCAAACGAGTCTGGGGAGACGCGGGTTGAGAGCATCCTTAAAGACAAACAGGGAAACCGCATACCCGTCGAGATCCGTTCCTTCAGTATCTATGACGACAATGGCGATGTCATCCGCACCTTCTCCATTCTGCGCGATATTCGACAGATCAAGGCACTGCAGAACGACATTGTCCGCTCTGAACGACTCGCGGCCATCGGCGAACTGGCGTCCGGAGTGGTGCATGACATCAATAACCCTCTATCGGTAATATCTTTCGCCCTTGAACTGATCGGCCCGCTGATGCGCGGAGAGAAGGATTTGTCGCCGGAGGCATGGGAAGAGGTGACGCAGTTCATCGCCGACGTGCAGAAGGCGAGCGACAATATCGCTTCACTTGTGACGCATCTGCGAAACTTCTCACGACAGCCCGATGAGAAAATGGAATTGACCGATCTTTACTTCCCCGTCGCCGACGCGATCTTCCTTCTGAAGCGGAAACTCAAACTGGGGCGCGTTGACATACAGAACAAACTGAAACCCGATCAGCATTTCGTAATTGGTGATACGGGACATCTTCAACACATCTTCGCAAACCTCTTCTCCAATGCCTGCGATGCGATGTCGGATGGACAGACCAGGATCCTGAGCATCAGCATCGAGCGCTTCAAGAAGGGCGAAACAGACTTCTGGCGATGCAGTGTGGCGGACACCGGCGCAGGCATGTCTGAGGAGACAAAGAACCAGCTCTTCAAATCTTTCTTCACCACGAAACCTGTCGGTAAAGGAACCGGGCTGGGCCTGTCCATCGTTGATCGTCTTGTGACTGCGCATGGCGGCTTCGTCGAAGCGGAGTCCGAACTCGGGAAAGGCTCCACATTCAGCATTTTCTTCCCTGTAGCGAATTGAGTCTTCTTCCCGACATTTGACTTTTTTCCGCCGCTGAGCGACATTCCGGAGAAACCACGGAGGGAACCATGAGCAAAGATAAACAGCCCGACTTCAGCAAACCTGAACTTGATACGTATGAAGCAGACGAACTCGTCGTTGATATAGCCTTCACACAGGGCGGATCCCAGCAGCCGGCCAGCGACCGCAATCTGAAGGAGAATCTAGAGCCGATCGACCGAAAGGCTCTTCTTGATGGCCCTCTCGTCGCATCGTTCGATCGGGACGATCTGGTGGTCGATGCTACTTTCACCGCCGCGATATACAATCCTGGCAACTGACCACTTGAATGGACTGGTAACTGGCAACCTGCGAGCCGCATCCTCGCAACTCGCTGCTTTCTTCCTGCATGAAGATGAGCTCTCAGAAACCGCGAACATGGGTGCCCTCGCCACGTGAGCTCTACGACGCCTATGGCCTCGGATCCAACCCCGAACGAATCCACCCGGTTGATGCCTGTGGTCTCTCGCTGGCGACAGTTCAAGGACTGCATGAACTGGCGAGAGAACAGCAGATACGAATAGACACTCTGCAACGCAAGCTTGCAGCAATCGAAGGGAAGGCGCGATGAACGACGGAAACGCACGCGAAAAGCAGGCCCCGGTCGACCCGCACGAAGTTCTGGAGAAGCTCGCGAAGATCGAGATCACGACCTGGAACTACAAAGCAGACGGGCCGCAAGTCAGGCACATGGGTCCCATGGCTCAGGATTTCTACGCCGCATTCGGTCTCTCTGACACCGACAAACGCATCCATGTAGAAGACAGCATGGGCGTGGCCTTCGCCTCCATCCAGGCTCTGAAGCAGATGATCGAAACAAACGCCGAGCGCATCACACAGCTTGAAACCCAGATTCAACGGATTGAGAGGTCCAACGCCTAGATTTCGGAAGGCTGCCCCTCAGCAGGAACATGTTCAGACTGCTCGGCCCGCTGCAGATCATCGGCCTCCCCTTTTCCCTCACGGGTCTCCCGAACGGAGTCCGTCAAAACGTGTGTTTCGGCCCGAATCTCCCCATGACGAATCATTCTGATTTGAGCAGTGACACTACCCATGTAAAAAGCGAATACACATATCAACAGCCCTATTACCCCCCACGAAATCCTGGAATTCATGTTAGCTCCTCAGCAACACAGCCGGCCAAAAGGGTAAATCGCTTAACCTCTATTCCCGAAACCTGTCGCACTGTCTGAATAAACGAAAAACACTGCCTCCTTGATGACAGCCGGCCGCCTCTGTTCAACCGGTGCGCGATCTATATGTCACTCTGAGTTATCATGCAAGTCGAATCACGATAATCGTCTCACAAGAGTCGCAGCTTCCGGGCGTGATCAATCCCTCCATGTAAAAACCGGCTTTCACGGGTCTCTCTCTTGCATGGCTGACAGGCTGCTGATAGGATGCGTCACTCACGAAGGGGAACACGATGCTTTCGCTGGCAATTCTAGGCTCAGGCAAGGGCAGCAACGCCGGGTCCATTTTCGAAGCCATAGAACGCGGCGACCTGAACGCGAAGGTCGTCTGCGTAGTCTCCGATGTCGAAGACGCGCACATCCTGGAGCGCGCCCGGCAACATGGTATTGCCGCCGAGTTCATTGACCACGCTCCCTTCAAGACGAAACTTGATGGCGAAGCGGAGCGGAGAGTGATCGACACGTTGAAGAGCCGGGGCGCCGACTTCATCGCGCTCGCAGGCTATATGCGGATTGTGAAATCCGGACTCCTTGAAGCCTTTGCCGGAAGAATCGTGAACATTCATCCATCTCTCCTCCCGGCTTTTCCCGGCCTTGCTTCATGGAAGCAGGCACTGGACTACGGAGCAAAAGTCGCCGGCTGCACGGTTCACTTCGTCGATGCCGGCATGGACACTGGTCCCATCATCGTACAGAAAGCCGTGCCTGTTCTCGAAGACGATACCGCCGAAACACTGCATGCCCGCATTCAGATGGAAGAGCATGTCGCGTATCCCGAAGCCTTGAGTCTAGTCGCGTCCGGGCGAACACGCATTGCCGGGCGGCGCGTTCACATATCGGTCGAAGAGTGAAAACGCAGAGCGTCAGAACAGTACACGGGAAACTGAAAACAGCATACGCATCGTCAGAGAGGTTCACTCACCCGCACGGCAAGCCGCTCGACGTCCTGATACAGACGATTCTTTCCCAGAACACGACCGACCACAATTCCTTCCGCGCGTACAGGAAACTCCGCAAGGAGATGCCCCGGTGGAGCCTCGTCGCCGAAGCGGAACCGGAGGCCATCGCGGACTGCATCCGCGAAGGAGGGCTGGCCGAAATCAAATCCTTGCGTATCAAAGGAGTTCTGAATCTTATTAAGGAGAAGGAAGGACGTATTTCACTTGCCCGGCTGGAACAGATGACGGACAGCAATGCCCTGCACTTCCTCCTTTCTCTTCCGGGCGTTGGCGTAAAGACGGCGTGCTGTGTCCTCCTGTTCGGATTGGGACGGCCCGTTTTTCCGGTCGATACCCATATTTTCAGGATTTCGCGGCGTCTGGGGTGGCTGGACGAGGATGTGAAGATCGAAGACGCGGGAGGATTCATGCAAAAACACATTCCTGACGCCTGCGTTCTCTCGCTGCATCTGTACCTGATCGAGCACGGGCGGCGCACATGCAAGGCCCGCAATCCTCAATGCACCGATTGTCCGATCAAAGGGCATTGCCGGGCGCATAGAGAAAAGCGGATTTGAATCCGAACTCCCGCTAACGGTAGCGGCGGCGCAGGAACACGCTGATCGGCCGGAATACCACCTGCGGCAAAAACGTGCCGCAAAAGGTAGACGCGGGGATGACTTTTCTCTATTCTTCGCCCCTTTCGCACATTGAGGCCGATGACAGAACAGGTGAGAAATGGATAAGATTATACTGGGACTCCCGAAAGGCAGCCTGCAGGAGGCCACCTTCTCGATGATGAAGAAGGCCGGATTTAACGTCCGGGCCGGCTCACGCTCCTATGTGCCAAGCGTCAACGATCCCCTGATAGAAGCTCGACTGATTCGCGCTCAGGAAATCAGCCGCTATGTCGAACACGGGATGCTGGATGCGGGTATGACAGGCCATGACTGGATTGTTGAGAACAAATCAGATGTGGTGGAAGTGGCCGAATTGATCTACGCCAAGCAGGGCCTTCGTCCGGTTCGCTGGGTGCTGGCCGTACCGGAAGAGTCGCCCGTCCAGTCCGTGAAAGATCTGGAAGGGAAGAGAATTGCAACTGAAGGCGTCGGCATCACAAGGCAGTACCTGATCGACAACGGCGTTAATGCCGAAGTGGAGTTCTCGTGGGGAGCGACGGAAGTGAAAGCTCCCGAGTTAGTCGATGCTATTGTCGAGATCACCGAAACGGGATCATCCCTGCGAGCCAACAATCTGCGGATTGTTGATACCGTGCTCGAATCGACCACGCGTCTGATCGCGAACAAGACGGCCTGGGAAACGCCCGGTAAGAAGGCCAAGATTGAGCAGATAGCAATCCTGCTGCAGGGCGCCCTGGCGGCCGAGACCAAAGTCCTCATTAAGATGAACGTGAGGCGGGAGAATCTGGACGCAGTCATGAAACTCCTCCCCTCGATGCACGCACCTACCGTCAATGACTTGTCTGAGACGGGCTGGTGTTCGATCGAGTCCGTTGTGGAAGAATCTGTCGTCAGAGAAATCATCCCGCAGTTGAAAGTGGCGGGAGCAGAAGATATCATTGAGATCGCACTTAATAAGGTCGTTCCCTGAACGCGCTTTGATTGAGCGGCGGCACGAGTGTATTGTCTAACCGAAACCGGAGTTCGAATGGGTTCCATTAAGAAACAGCGCAGGAAGAAGATGGCAAAGCACAAGCGCAAGAAGCGCCTTCGTGCCGACCGTCACAAGAAGAAGTAAGATAAAGCGACCGCCAGTCGACACCCTTTTAGGGAGGGCCATGCGAGTGACACCAAAGGCAGGATCAGTCCTGATGGGCCTATTGATTCTCGGTGGCATGTCGTGTCTTACGGGTTGTCGCAGTATCGAACCTTCCGTTCCTCACTCCTCTTCCGACAGCGGAGTAGACGGACTTTCAAGGGAACACGCCGACAGGGCGCGTTCCCTTGCCTTGTTTAGCATGGGCTACAACGCCGAGCTCTACCGCGACGTGGATACCGCCCTTTCCTTTTACCAACAGGCCGCCGAGAAGGACCCGGGGAATA
>JAHIZV010000118.1 GCA_018814445.1 Verrucomicrobiota bacterium
AAGCCGGCTCCGCCGGTAATCATGACTCTCTTTTCACTCAGATTCACACTCATGCGTCCCCGCCTGTATATCCTCGGAATATTGCCCGCTTCTGCAGACGTTCTCTTACATTCAAAAACCGGCTGACTATAGCAGAACAGCGCACATTGTCCATCTCGCCAACCCGCGTATGCCATACGGGCGAGGGCTGCGTCTATAGCCTTCCAGATACATTTGAATCACGCGTGCGAGCCCTCTATACTTCGGGGCAAACACAGACCTCTCAGACCCATGAGCCTCAATAGCAATATGCGCTGTTCGTCCTGTTCTCCACGAAGGAGAACGCCATGCAGGTTGCTATTTCTCTTTTCTCTGCTGGGATCTATTTCCCCGGTCTTGAGCGTGCGGGCTCAGGGCCCTCACGAATGCGCTCTGATCGTCAACACGCGGTCGCCGGAATCCATGGCCGTGGCCAACCATTTCATTGAGCTTCGTTCCATTCCGCCGGCGAATGTCATCTGTCTTGATATTCCGGAGAATGTGGTATCGCTCGAAGACGCGATTTCGCCGGAGGATTTCACTCAGCATATATGGAATCCCGTCAACGAAGTCCTGAAAGAGCGCGGCATAGGCGATCACATCCTGGCGTGGATCTACTCGTCTGATATTCCAACCAGGGTCGCTACGGAGCCGGTCATGTCGCTTCAAGGCATTACATTCGCCCGGAATCAGATTCCGCCGTCAAATCAGATCAAGAGCGGGACCTGTCGCTCTCCCTTTTTTGCCGGCCCCATGAGGCCTGACGGGGTCGCCGCGCTGGGTCGCAGTCTGGACCGCCTGTACGAACAGGGCGTTGATGACCCGCCGATTCCCAGCATGATGCTGGCGCAGACGGGATCGCGGGGATTGTCGGTCGATGAGTCGGTCGAAGTTCTGCGCAGAGGCGTCAAGGCAGACGCGAGTTTCCCCGCTGGCAAGGTGGCATATGTTGTCAACAATGACATCCGTACGACAAGCCGGGCGTGGCAGATTTCACAGGCGCGGAAGGAACTGGAGAGCCTGAACGTGTCGAGCGAGGTACTCGACCATCGTCCCGAACCAGGCGTGAAACTGATCGGTCTGCAATCTGGGGGGCAATGGCTGCATCCGAAGCTGACGGGTCCATTCAGGCCCGGTGCCATTGCGGAGCATTTGACCAGTTTCGGCGCCGCGTTCTACTCATGGAACCAGACCAAAGCCACGGAGTGGCTGAAGGCCGGCGCGACGGCCTCGGCGGGTACCGTGACCGAGCCTTACGCCGTATGGCAGAAGTTTCCGAACGCGCGTTTGTTCGCGCACTACGCGCGAGGCTGTACGGTGTTGGAGAGTTTCTACCAGTCGATCGCGTGTCCTCTTCAGATATTGCTGATTGGCGATCCTCTCTGTGCGCCGTGGAAGCAGCCCTTTTCAGTGACTCTTGTCCCCCTATCAGATGAGGCGGGAGTCGTGCAGTTCGTGTCCAGAACGTGGGCTATGAGCCCCGGCATTCGACCTCAATACAGCTTCTTTCTTGATGGAAGGAAGATTGCGGGGGGGCAGGCTGCGGAGATCCAGGTCGATACGACGAAGTTGCCTGATGGTTATCACGAACTTCGCGTCGTTGCTCAGGACGTCGGGCTTGTCGGGAGTCGGGCCCACGACGTGCAGGATTTTGAAGTGGAGAACCATAGATATGCGGTCAAGCTGACTGGCGTCGCCGCGGGAGGCGAGGTCGATCTATATCATGACCTTGCAGTCTCTGTTGAATCCGAAGGCGAAGTGACGGAAGTTATGCTCACGTGTGGAGAACGAGTGATTGCAGGTCCCGCGGAAGGAGGCGAATACACCTTCAGCATAGACCCCCGGAAGCTTGGCGAAGGACCCGTGTGTTTGCAGGCGGTCGCCGTGACCGAGAGGAGGGAGCCGATCAAGAGTGCGCCCGTTTCCATTGTGATCAAGCGTCTCAACAAGCCGCCGAGTCTTTCAACTCTGTCCGCGGAGCGAAAGGATGGCGTTACTCTTGTGGAAGCGGAAGTTTCCGATCCTGAAAGCGATCCGGTAGGGGTGACGTGGTTCGAGAAGCTTGGAGGCTCGCGCGCGGTCAGAGGCTCGCTTGTCGGTGAAGGGAAAGAGTCGGTGCTTTCGCCGGATGAGACGGGTCAATTCTCACTGTGTCTCTTCGACTCCGGGGAGAGGAATCTCGATGCCGTGATGTGCGAGTTTTCGATTTCGCCGGACGAAGAAGTCGATGGGCGTGCAAAGGTTGCGTACCTGGTGTTTCACTACGTGAGCCCTGACAACTTCGATTACTTTGGCCTGAACGCGGATCGCAGCGCGTGGGTTATGGGAGCGCGGCGCGATGGGAAGGACAGGAATCTTGTCTTTCGCAAGGTTCCGACGGAAACCAGCCGCACCTATCATCTTCTCCTGAAGAGAGCGCCGATGGGCAACATCGAAGGATATGTGGACGATGAACTGCTGCTCTCATGCCAGATGTCTGCGCAGATAGACCTCGGTCCCGTCGGGCTGTCGGGCAGAGAGAATACGATCACATTCAGTGGCGTCGCTGTCACACCTCCGCGCGTGGAGAAGGGCGAGGGGGCGCTGCCGGAAAGCTCATGGCTGTTGCCTGACGACAGAGCGCTAATGAAGAAGACGCTTCTTCTGCGTCTTTCCGACGGTCGTGACGGCACGGTCTACAGGGAATTCCGGGCGGACAAGCTCCTGAAGTAATCGCGCGTTCCCCGGTTCAGAGCCGGATATTCCTGATCGCCTCGATCCGCTTCAAAACGGGCGGATGGCTGTATTCCAGGAAGACCTTGGCCGGATGGGGAGTGAGGTTGCTGAGATTATCTACGGCCAGTTTCTTCAGGGCCGACACCATGACCTCGGGCTGTCTGTCCGTTGTGACGGCAAATGCATCGGCTTCGAACTCGTGTTTGCGTGAGAGTATGTTTCCGATGATGCCGATAAGATGTGAAATGGGTGAATACAGGAAACCGAAGAAGACCATTCCGGCGTAGATAGGCGCGTATTCTCCGATAGAGTCAAAAGGCACATTGAAGGCCGCGTACAGGCCGGGCCGGTCGATGAACTGGGCCAGGATGAAAAACATCAGTCCCGCAGACAGCATCGAGACGATCATCCCTTTGCGGATGTGTCCCAATTTATAATGACCAATCTCATGCGCCAGAACGGCGACCAGTTCGCCCACGGAATGCTTCTCTATCAGCGTGTCAAAAAGCGCGATGCGCCGCCATTTCCCGAATCCGGTGAAGTATGCGTTGCTCTTTGTTGACCTACGGGATCCGTCGATCTTAAAGACGCCCTTGAGCGAGAAATCCTGTTTCTTCGCGTAGGCCTCGATGGAGGAGCGCAGGGCCCCATCTTCCAGCGGAATGAACTTGTTGAAGAGGGGGAGAATCAGAACCGGCGCCAGGTAGATCACGAAGAGTTGGACCGCGCACACCGTCGCCCACGAATAGAGCCAGGCCCACTCGCCCGTTCGTGAGAAGAACCAGAGTATCCCCGCAAAGAGGGGTGCTCCGATCGCAGCCGTCAGGAACAGGCTCTTCAGCCTGTCCGCGATAAAGGTGCGGGCCGTTGTCTTGTTGAATCCATAACGCTCCTCGATGACGAAAGTGGAGTAGATGCTGAAGGGCAGATCCGCGAGAGTGGAAATCACGACAAGCATGCCGCCGAAAGCAAGGCCCGTCAGGATCATTCCTTGACCCATGCTCCTTGCCAGATGATCAACGAATCCGAACCCGCCCAAGAGGATGAACACAATGATCACAGGCGTCATAATGGTCGATGACAGGAGTCCGAATCGCGTGGTGTCGCGCAGATACCGCTGAGAAGCTGCGTATTTCTGCTCGTCGAACCAGCCATTGAATTCGTCAGGTATCTCCGTTTGAACATGCCGCATGTTCAGCCAGTCGATGACCAGGTTAAGCACGTAGTCGAGAACCAGCAGTCCGACAATCAGGTATGCATATCCGTTAAAGTTCATAGCGGGCGACCAAGATGCACTAAGAACGTGATAGTATCAAGGGGATGTGGGGAAGAATTGAGGACCGAAGGGAGTACAGATCGCCGAGGGAGGAGGATCATTATTGACGGTTCAACTTTGTTCTATATATTTATTATATGAAAACTACGTATTCCATAACTGAGGCGCAGGCCAAACTTCCAAGTCTCGTTCGAGAAGCGCAGGGCGTGCCGGTTACTATTACGCGACACGACCAGACCGTAGCTTACGTGATCTCCAAGAAGCGCATGGATGCGATAACGGAGACTCTGGAAGTCCTCGCGAATCCGGCGGCAATGAAAGCCATAAGGGAAGCGCGCGACGGGAAAACGCGCTACAAATTACTTCATGAAATCGATGAGGATTGAGCTGTCCCCGCAAGTGGCTGACTTTCTGAGGTCGCTGGCGCCGGAGCCCCGCAAACAGTTGAGGGCGGCGTTGCGAGATCTTGCTAAAGATAAGGGCGATATTCTTGAATTAGAGCACCCGCTTGATGGCTTTCACCGTCTGCGGACGGGCCGATACAGAGTTGTCTTCTACTATATCATCGAGAAGAACAAGAGGGGCGTTCGTTGCGTCTTCGCGGAGCGGCGGGAGTTGGTCTACGAACTGTTCTCTGATCTTGTTATCGGGGAATGAGGGGCCAGAGGTCAGAGGTCCAAGGGGCAGATACCGGGCTCCGCTCATAAGTTATGCAGGTCAGGTTGTATGCGTGGTGGCTGGACGCATTTTGGTGAAATATGCAGGCTAGAACTGTCCCACGATTTCCTCGAGGACGTCTTCGATGGTGACCAGGCCGATTACCTCTGAGTTCTTATCTGTGACAAGAACCATGGGCTGGCGGCTGCGCCTCATTCTCGGGAGGACTTCATCCAAAGGTGTGTTTTCCGAGACAAATTGGGGCGGACGCATATACACGTGAACAAGCCGTCCGGCCCGATTGGGGTCGGCGACAACATCGCGGATGTTCGCGACTCCTACGAAGCGCCGCGCCTCTTCTTTGTAGACTGCAATTCGGCTGAGGCCGCGGGTCCGCGCGATTTCGAGCAGTTCATCGGCCGTCTGATCGTCGCGCACGCGTATGACCTCCGGCAAGGGAACCATGATGTCCCGGCATGGTTTTCGCGTGAGCTCGAAAACACCGTGAATCATCTTTCTCTCGTCGGACGACAGCGCCCCGGTCTTCTCGCTCTCAACCGTCAGATGCTTCAGTTCATCTTTCGTTATGAAGGGCGCGACATCTTCCATGATCCGGGAAGGAGAGGGGATAAGAAGACGGGTCACGCCTGTGACGACCACGCTGACAGGATGGAATATGTAGCCGAAGACACGCAGAATCTGGATGAAGCGCATGCTTCGAATGGCCGGTCTGCCGCGAAACCAGGCCTTGGGCAGATACTCGCCGAATATCAGTATCGCCAGCGTCGTGACGACCGTTGCAATCGACGAACCGGCTTCACCCATGAGTCGACGTGAAAGGGACGCGCTTACGACCGAAGTGGCGACCATGCACAGGTTGGTTCCGATCAGCGTCGTGCCCAGAAGGTGATCGGGACGCGAAAGGAAGTCATTCACGATATTCGCCCGGGTGAAGCCCTTTCGCATGAAATGCTCCAGCCGAAGGCGGTTTACGGACACGATTCCCGTTTCGATTCCGGCGAAGAAACCGTTACCCAACAGGCACAGGGCCATGAAAATAAGTTCTGCCAATTCAGTCACCGGATGAATTCCCCGTAAGTTCGATCAGAACGAGCGTGATGCGGTTCCTGCGCATTTTCTGGACCGTTACTTTCACGCCCTGTGCCTCAATGCATTCTCCCGAATGGGGAAGGTGCTCCATTTTCTCGGTAACCCAGCCGGAAATGCGGTCTGAACCGTCCGCCTTCAAACTGGTGTTAAGGCGGGCGTTAATGTCTTCGATACTCGCCTGGCCGTCCGCAAGCCAGCGATTCGGTCCAAGATGCTCAAGCAGAGGTTTGTGCTCAGCGTGTTCGTCATCAATCTCACCTGTGATTTCTTCAAGAATATCTCCGCGCGTCACGACACCTGCCGTTCCCCCGTATTCGTCTACGACGATCGCGGTGCGTCGGTTTTCTTCGATCAACTGTCTGAGGAGTTTGTCGAGGCTCGTGGTCTCGGGGACATAGAATGGCTCTCGCCGTATCGCTTTGAAATCATGCGAGGGGTCCAGCAGAAACTGCCGCACGTCAAGCGTTCCTTCGATATGATCCAACTGATCGCGGTACAGGACCAGTTTTCTGACGCGGACAGCGTTGACAAACTCCAGGAGGTTCTTCGGCATATCGTTCAGGTCAATGCCGATTATATCCACACGAGGGGTCATCACATCGCTCGCCTGCAGGTCTTCCAGGCGTATGATGGAATGAACCATGGCGGTTTCCTCTTCGTCGAGAATGCCCTTTTCCGCACCGAGAGAGACAACGGTCTGGAATTCCTCTTCTGTGAGGGCTTGCGACCGCATGTGAAAAACGTGCTCGAACGAGTGGGTGATAACTTCGAGCATTGAGCGTAGAGGGGTGAGAACATGCACGATGGTCTGGAGCAGAGGCGCGTAGAGAATCGCCATCGTGTCGGGCCAGAACATCGACACGCGTTTCGGCCCTATTTCCCCGAAAACAAGCAACAGGAGGGTCATGACAACCACCGAGATCAGCTCACCATGGTGAGGATAGAACCGGACGGCGAGAAGATAGCCGACAATCGAGGCGGAGACGTTCACGAGCGTGTTGCCGATCAGGATGGCCGAGAGCAGACGGGTCGGCCGGGAAGTCAGGTCGTGAATGGCCTCCCCGGCCTTTTCATTTTCCTTCCGAATCCGGCTGACCTGAATCTCGCTGAGCGAAAAGAGGGCTGTTTCCGAGCTTGAGAAAAAGGCCGAGAGCGCCAGAAGCAGAATCAGAATCAGGATTTCTACAAGGACGATGATGATCATCGGGTGTTATCAGCCTCTTTCATGAGCCCGTGTTCCGTCGACAGAACTCTTGCGACAAGGCGCTGGAACATGTCATCGCGAGCGCGATAGCGCGCGGCGATCCAGTTGGCCTGCTCTGGATTGTCACGCTCCGCCACACGGCGCGCCTCGCAATGACGGGAGGCATTCGGGACCGGAAGTCAAGGTGTCCATTCATAAGTCTTCAATCGTCGGGCGGCGAAATATCCCGACCAGCTCGTTCTTGCTATACCACGCCTATACAATAGTATATCAGGTTTATGAAGAAGATTCCGGTGCGTACTCGTGATAGAACAGAATTCGTGGAGGTCACGAATGAAGTGCAGGCGCCAGGTTTGGGTAGGCTGACGAACCGCAGACAATGAAGCTGTTGGTAAGGGCGAAATCTCGATGCAGACTATTAGCAAGTGGCTCTATTCTCTGACCCTGCTGAGCGTCCTGTGGATTGGCCTTGTCCCCGGATGCGGCGGCCCTCCCGCGAAGCGCGAGCTTGACCGGGCTGAACGCGAGATTTCAAAAGGCCGCTATGTGCGCGCAAAGGCGCGGCTTGAGAAGGCGATCACCAAGTACCCGGGCAGTGACCTGACCCCGGAAACATACAACCTTCTCGGTGTGGTTTGCTGGCGGCTGGGGGAAATAGAACGCGCGGTCGATTCGTTCGAAGCGAGCCGCCGAAGCGATCCCGATCTGTTCGATCCGACATACAACCTGGCGGTCCTCTACTACGCCGGCGGCGATGTGTTCCGTGCCGCAACACTTTTCGAAGAGGCCGCATTGGTTGACATCAATGAAGAGAAGCCTCTTCTGTTCCTCGGCGATATTTATCTCAACGAGGGGAAATGGGCGGAGGCGCGCCGCGCATTGAGTGAAGCTCTCGAACGTTCCCCTTACTCGCCCAGGGCGCTCACTGCGCTGGCTGTTGTCGAGTTGAATACCGGCGGGCCGGCGGCGGCATTGTCGTATCTGATGCAGGCACTGGAGAAGAACTCCAAGTATCCGCCCGCGCTCTATAACCTCGCCCTCATCAATGAGAAGGTCCTCGGTAATGAAGATCAGGCCCGGGCATTCTACAAGCAGTTTCTTAAAGTCTCTCCGGACAGCGAATTCGAGTCACAGGCCAAGGCCTATATGCGGGGTTACAGCGCAGCCGCCGCGGGTTCGTCCGCGGGCGGGGACGCGGCGCGATCGGGTCTGCCGGACCATGCTGACGTGATTCCATCAGGGCCATCCGGCGTAGACTTTCTTCTTGCCCAGGCCGGTCAGAGGGCCGAGAGCGGATTCACCAGGGAGGCTCTCCACCTGTGCCTTCGCGCGGCCGCACTGGCAAAGAAGAGCCGCGACGGGGCCCTTGAAGAGCATGCTCTGCGCACCACGGTTAAGCTCTGTCCCAATGAGTCCCGAGCCCATTACGAGCTGGGTCGGTTTCTGATGGAGAAAGGGAAAGACGGAGAGGCCCTCACCGCGTTGAAACAGGCGGTGACGTTATCGCCCGAATGGAGCATCGCCCACATGGCCCTGGCGGAAGCCGCCGTCAAGAATGACGAACATGACACAGCGCTGCTGTCGCTGAAGAAAGCGACACAGGTTGATCCTCAGAATTCCGACGCAGCGTGGCTGCTCGCCGAACTGTATGACGAAGAACTCGGACTCAAGGATAAGGCCATTGATGCCTATCACCATTTCGAGCGTTTCTTTCCTGATGATCCCCGTGTGATGAAGGCAAAAAGCCGGCTGCAGGCACTGACGCCCGAACCTCCGCGGGTGAAAGAGGAGCCGAAGAAAGCGGATCGCAAGGAGGTCACCAGGATTGCCGCGTCATCGGGCGCCGTTGAACAGCCCGCCGAAGAGGCGTCGTCGAGTACGTATTCACCTCAGCATGCCCGCCCGCAGAACAGGGATACACGAACAGCCGTGCAGGCGTTCAACCGGGGGACGCAGTATCAGCAGAAGGGCGATTGGGATCGCGCGATCTATTACTATAGAAGGGCCATAGACCAGGATCCCGATCTGTCCACCGCACACTACAACATCGGCTGCGTCTACCGGGCCAAGGGCGCCATGCCCCAGGCGAAAGACTCCTACATCAACGCGTTGCGCCTGGACCCCGAAATGACGAATGCCCGCTACAACCTGGCGCTCGTTTACTGGGAAATGAAGCAGTATTCAGCCGCGCTTGAGCATCTTAAGACGATCATCCGCAAACAGCCGGACTACCCGTCGGCGCACTACGTCCTGGGCATGATTTACGCCGAAAACAGCCGCACCTGGGAACAGGCCCGCCAACACTATCGCCGCTTCCTGCAACTGGATCCGCAGGACCCCAAGGCCCCCAGCGTCCGCCGCTGGCTTGATCGGCACGCCTCACGGCGGGGATAACTTCATTCTTCCCCCCTTGACGGAGATCTCCTTTTCTACAGGCACATTGAAAGATAGAGATTCTCATGGACGAACTATTTGTATTTGAAGTATTCTCCACGCACATGGAGCATCTCGAGGAAGTTCTCTTCATATGTTGATTGGCGGTAGGGAGGTCTGTGTGCGGATTATGGGTGGTTACGGCGGTCGGCTGGGTGGGGGAATCCCCTTCCTGTGCGTAGTATCCTTCCTTGTCGTTGCCACTGGTGTTTCTGCGCAGCAATTCACCATCCAACGTGGCGCGCCTGATGGTCCCGATTTCAGGCTCGATTACGACTCTCTGACCACGAACTACTACATTCTATATGCCGGCAGCACTCCCGGGACCATAACGAACACGCTCGCCATTCGTCCCGGCACCGCAGGGCAGGATTCTATCTATGATCTCGGGCGCATGTTGCAGGATGACATGAGCTACTACTATCGAGTTCGAAGTATCTCGACCAACACACCCCAGGACATCGATCAGGATGGAATGAGTGACGTGTATGAGTTAGGATATGGCTTCCTCTCACCGTTCAATCCGGGTGATGCGATGCAGGACTTTGATGGCGACCGCCTCTCAAACCTCTTCGAATCACAATGGGGAAGTTCGCCTGCAGATGTCGATACCGACCTGGACAGCATCTATGATCATGGCGAACTGAGTATTCTCGCCAGCCCTGTCGTCAGCAATACCTTAGCTAACACCACATACTATCTCGGCTACACCAATAAGGAAGGTGTCATCGTGTACTACGAGGAACCTCCCGGTGGGCAGGTTACGTCCGCAGTTTACTCCAATCTACTTGGCAACACATTTCGCGCAGCCTTCATGACTGGAAGGGCCGTCTACAAAGTCACAGTGTTCGACGGCGTCAGCAATGGCGGGGAATGGAACAATACCAATATATACATGTATTTCGAGAGTACGTTCGATAGGGACGATTGGATCCTCTCCCTGCAAATAGAGACGGCGATGGGTGAACGTTTCCTGGTGTATGACCCCGGCACACAGTTTCTCAGCGGATGGAAAGACGGAATCAATATCAAGTACTCTTTGGACCTGGAGACAAGCCAGTATTCGCCGGTTCCGCTAATCAGTGTTCAGAAAGTCTGGCGAAACCTCGAATACGATCTGTTTCCGTGGGAGCCCTCTAATACGTTTTCCTACGTGCGGTCCGCCTTTCTGGAAATGGGAACCAACATGTCTGTGCGAGTGCATGATCTAAGTGTGTTCGGACTATCTCCGTGAAAGAGGGCATTAGGAAATCTTCAAGTTGGAGTACATGAAGAGAATCTTAATCATCACTTGCCTGCTGCTGGGCATGACATCCAGTCATGTGCAGGCGGAGTTCTCCATAACGGCGACCCCACAACTGATAAGGGCAGGCGAAACAAGCATAGTCACGCTCGTGAGCTCTGAAGCAGTGCGGTTCAACAGTAGCTGCCTCTTTGAAATACGGGATTCGAAAGGCGGATGCGTATACGGCTGTAGATGCTTGAAGGTCATGACCACGTTTCAGGGAACCAATGAACAGGCCTGGGTCCCGGATCGGGCGGATATATATCAGGCACGATCCCAAGTTGGGAAGCTCCTAGCTACAACTTTCATCTACGTTATAGATGACAATTCGGATGTGGATGATGACGGCCTGCCGGATGGGTGGGAGGTCGGCTACTTCGGGAGTCTCAGTCCTCAACCGGGCGATAATCCCGACAGCGACTGTCTGAACAATGCCGAAGAGCATGCCCTGCTTACGGATCCGACGGATCCCGATACAGACAACAACGGTACAGATGACGGTTGCGATATTGTTTTGCCGGGCGACACGAAAGACACACACATCATCGAGTACTCCTCTTTCAGGCTGAACAATGCGGGTAAAAGTATCGAAACCGAAGTTGCCGAGTATCGCTTCTACCTGAACGATCAGAAAGCGCTCCTCCTAAAGCCGTCATTGGCGTATCTCCGAAATCCTGGTGACAGCGAAGCTGTTCTACTCAAACTCTTCTATGAAGGAGAAAGAAACGGCACAGGTCTTCCGAAGCACTTCGGGGTCTATCTGCTCAACCGAGATTGGGGTGAAGGGCAGGGCGTAGGCATTGATGGGCGGCCCGCACTTAGCGGAGAGGCCACGTGGGAGTGGGCGAAGTACGGACAGGAAACGTGGGAAAGCCCGGGCGCGCGCGGGCTTTCAGATTCGGCAACCGACCCCGTGACGATATTCACGGTCTCAGACAAACAGGGGCCGGTCATTGTTGATGTCACCACGGCCATGTTACCTTTCGTTAGCGACCCCACCAACTTCTTTGGTTTTAAGATCGAAGAGCTTGAGCCTTACGCAACTGTTAGTGGCACGAAGCGCTTTGCATCGTTCGACCATGTTGACGAGAGTCGGCGACCTGAGTTGTATGTTGACAGGTTTGTGGTTCCTCCGACCATTGAAATGCTCGCAGCGCCACTTAGCGGCACGCTGCCGATGACGGTGGAGTTTGAAGCGCATATCCACGATGCGGATGGAACGGTCGAAAGCTTGACTGTGAACTATGGCGACGGCGTTACGGAAGATCTATCACATTTGATTGCTTCACCCACGACAACCGTAATCCGAGCGCATACCTACCTATCGCCGGGGACGTTTGCCCTCACTTTCAACGCTATCGATTCTGATGGCGAACCGAGTCAGGCGGCGGAGGTCGTTGAGGTATGGGCAAAGCCAACCAGTGGCATTCGTCTTCTCTCATCATTCGGCGTCACAGGTGACGTGATCGGCGTCGTTTCTGATAGTCTGAGTTTCACGGGCGTTGTTGCCGTGGCCATTGGAGATGTTGTGGCTCCTGCGGTCACCATGATCGCCACGAACCGCATTGATTTCACCGTGCCCACAGGGGCCACTTCAGCGTATGTCAAAGTCACTGTCGATGGCGGCGATCACTTTTCTGCCGAATATTTCAGTATTCTGGAGATTCTGTCTCGGACGGGAGAAGATGCCCACATCATTGAATACAGCCTCTTTTCAACAAACAATACAGGTGGAGCGTTGCAGAATGAAGTGGGCGAGTATGACGCGTCGCTCGATGATGAAAAAGCGCTCCTGATCAGGCCCACACTAGTCGGCGTTTCCATACCGGCAGAGAACGAAAGGTATTTTCTGGAATTCTATCTGGACGGGGAGCGAAACGGTAACGGTAACTTAAAGGCATTCGGGCTGTATCACATGCTCGGCTACTGGGGTGAGGGATCCGGTCAGGGCATAGATGGTTCAGCACCTCAGGTTGACACAGATTGCAACTGGTTCAGCAAGCTGCATCTTCATGACGTTTGGGATCTGCCTGGCGCCAAGGGAAGCGGGGATTCAGAACAGAATCCAATTGCGACCGCTGTGTTTGGATCTGAGCCCGGGTGGGTTCGGCTGGAAGTGACTACAGCCATTGATGAAATACTGCGGAACCCGCTTCAGTATTACGGCTTCAAACTGGAAGAGCTTCGACCTCTCTCCGTATATAACGGGACGAAGCTGATCAACTCATATCAGTATACAAACGCAAACCTGCGGCCCCGGTTAACCAGCGCTGCGCGGACGCCGCCGGTGAGCATAGACGGCGTGGTGGCTTATGGCGGTTCGCAGACGGGCAATATTCGAGTTGAGGCAAGCCAAACCGCCGACTTCTCGACTGTGCTCTATTCGACAAGTATCCCGGAGCCTGGACCATATACGCTTTCCGGTATCCAGGGGCCGGTGACGCTGTGGCTTCGGGCTTACAGGGACTCAAACGGGAACTCGTCGCTTGATGCCTGTGAGGCGAGATACGAGCGCGCTATTCCGCTGTTGGTAGATATGCACCCCTTTGGTCCGTATCTCTATCTCCTCGATGACAACGATGCGCCCGTATTAAGTGGTGTTCCTGGTAACCTGACGGTCCAATGTGATGCTGTGCCTGCCCCACCTGCGGTCACAGCAGTGGACAACGTCGACGGCAGCGTGCCGGTGACGTACGAACAGGAGATCGATGCTCCTGACAGCATGGCGCTCTATCTCGGCACGGCACTTGACGGCATGCTTGCTCATATCACAACCGGATTCCAGACGGACCTGGATCCGGGAGGAACGCGCTCGCACGAGACCTTCAGCAGCTACGCTGTCAGTCCTCCCACTTACCTGCAGCTGTCGGGATCCATCAACGGCATCGATTACACGGTTGAGCACCGCGATGACATAGGAAATCTGAATGGGCCAATGCGCGGCATTATTATTGAGGACCCGGTCAGTCAGGACAATGCACAGGGGAATTCAGTCGGTGTCGATGAACAGGCCGGCAGTTCGCTGAATCGTAATATGTTCGTGGTTCATTTCGATCCCCCTGTCGGTCACGTCGGGGCTGATTTCCTCGATCTCGAGTCGAACCCCGACGGAGCCATGGCAACGGTCCGTGCGTATGATGTGAACAAGTCTCTCATCTACAGCCAGGACATACTCTATCCAGATCTTCGGGATGGCCATGAGGAAATTCACTTCGTCGGCCTTGCCTCCTCTGAGGACAACATCAGCTACTTCACCGTCACGGTAGGTGACGACATCCCGGGAGGCGACGGATTCAATGAACATATAGCCTTCGACAATCTTCGTTTTGGCAAGGCGACACTGCGCAGCTCTGAAGGCTCAACGGGTTACACGGCTATTAGAAGGTGGTCTGCTTCCGATTCCTGCGGCAACGCGGTTACTGGAACCCAGGTGTTGGTCGTAGAGAACTGTGGTCCTTCGGGCGACGACGATGGTGATGGATTGCCTAACTGGTGGGAGATTCAGTACGGCCTCGATCCTCAGGACGGCGGCGCCACCGATGTCGAGCAAGGCGCCTTTGGGGATCCTGATGGGGATGGCCTGTTGAACATCACGGAGTACCGCGTCGGCACCGACCCCATGTTGGCAAACACGCGGATAAACGTTAACGGAACGCTCTCCCATTCAGGTTCACAAAGTGGTCTTTTCTGGGTTGTGGCAGCTCCGGCGGCAGACAGTTGGGATACGAGTCTGAATGCTGTCAATGGTTCCGGGTCAGGATACACCATGTTCGGTGTGCCGGTGCCCAACCTTTACTGGTTCAAAGCCTTTCGGGACTCCAATGGCAATGGGATGCCGGATGACTGTGAGATTCGTGGCCTCTATCCTTCTAACCCGGTGTTACTCACCAACGGTATGACGGGTATCGACATTACCTTGGGCTTAGATACTGAAGCTCCGACACTTGTCGGCGTACCCGACGACCTCGTGGTTGAATGTGAAGGCATACCTGCTCCTGCATCTGTGAGTGCTTTAGACAACTTTGAAGGGGTTCTGCCCGCGACCTTTGTTGAAACGAACGAGACCCCGGCAGGATTTGCCGTCTATGTAGGATCAGATCTGGATGCCGACGACGGGTGGCACCTCAGCGGTTTCTCCAATGTTCTTGATGAAGTCGGAACACGTGCGCACGAGACGTTCGATTCATTTGCTGTTACGACCTACACAGAACTCAGCAATACGTTCGACGGCATCACCTACATCTTTAACCACCGGGACGACAATGAAACGCTTGAGGGAATCATTCGCAACTTCCGGATCGAAGATCCGGTGAGCCAGGATGGTGCGGCGGGCCAGGGCAAAGGCATCGATGAGCAATCCGGCAGCACAACAAATCGAAACATGTTTGTATTCCGATTTAACCCGGCGGTGGGTCACGTTGGAGGAGACTTCCTTGACGTAGAAGGAGCATACAACGCACAACCCGCGACCATTCGAGCATATGACGCGGCCTCAAATCTACTCTATGAATCTGACATTGAATTCCCCAACGGGGAAACCGGCGATGAGGATGTTCACTTCATCGGGCTCATTTCCGACGATGCCAGTATCAGTATCTTTACGATTTCCGTAGGTGATGACGTTGGCGGTGGAACCGGCTACGAAGAACATATGGCAATGGACAATCTTCGGTTCGGTACCGCCGTAGCGGAAACGGCTATAGGGTCCGGACGACTCATCGTACGATCCTGGTCCGCGACCGACAGCTGCGGGAATACAGGTATCGATACCCAATTGATTACAGTTGTCGGCTGCAGCGCCACAAACGACTTCGACTCTGATGGTCTGCCGGATAACTGGGAGCAGCAGATCATTAACGACAATCCCGGCGACGGGATCACAGCCATCATCCATGTCGAGCCCTTCGATGACTACGACCTGGACGGATTGATCAATGAACTTGAGTATTTGAACGGCACAGATCCGACAGATCCTGACAGTGACAATGATGGTCGTTCCGATGGCGATGAACTTCTCAGCACCGATTATTCCGTATCAGAAGTGCCCATGCAGTGGACTGATATTACGACCAGTGGCGCGGCAGTAGTTTCGTGGAACGGAACCGACGACAACGGTTCATCACAGGCAGACATAGGCTTCAGTTTCGAGTTCTTTGGCGCTTCATACTCAAACGTATTCATTGGGAATAACGGGCTCCTTTCGTTCGGCTCCGGCTCTGCCGATGCGAGCAACGACCCGGTTCCATCGCCGACAAACCCCGACAACCTCATCGCCGCCTTCTGGGATGACCTGGACCTTGGTCATAACTCACCTGAAGCTGCAGTCTACTTTGATACGCAGGGCGAACCCGGATCGAATCACTTCCTGACAACATGGTATCGAATACCACTCGCAGCTGTGGCTGCGAGCCGGCTCACATTCCAGGCGATCCTCGAAGAGGACACCGGTGACATCACCGTGCAGTACCAGACCATGGTTGGGCCTGGCGCTGACGGAAGCCTTGCCACATTGGGAATCGAGAATGATGACGGAACTGCGGGAGTGGAATACTCCTACAATCAGTCGGTTGTGACCAGCGGCCTTGCGATCACCTATTCCCTTCTCAGAACCGATCCCAACGATGCGGATTCAGACAACGATGGCCTCAACGATGGTGACGAGGTGAATACTCACGGAACCAATCCGAATTCGGTGGATACCGACGGGGACGGTCATGACGATCAGACCGAAGTGAACGCGGGGACGGACCCCAATGATCCGAGTTCGTTCCCGTCCACGATATCAGGTGCTGTCTCATACACAGGAAGCCAATCCGGCGATATTTACGTCATCGCCGTTACAAACCAATCGCAGTGGACGCTGGCCTTCTCGACGGTCCTCTCCTCTCCTGGGCCGTATACGTTGGGTGCGCCCTCATACGGTACGTACTGGGTGAAAGCGTTCCGTGACGTCGACGAGGATGGCGTCCCTGACGTATGCGATCCGAAAGGAGTATATGCGGGGAATCCGGTGGTGCTTTCAAGCGACCTCGTCAATATCGATATCACGCTGGGTGAGGATACGGAAACGCCAACACTTATCGGTGTTCCTGCAAACACCACCAACGATTGTGACAACGTACTTGCTCCTCCTTCCGTGACGGCGACGGATAACGAAGATCCTTCACCTGACGTCTATCTGGTTGAGACCCCTTCGGGCGACTGTTCATCGAGGCTCCTGACCAGAACCTGGACGGCCACGGATCGATGTGGAAATAGCACCAGTGAAGTGCAGACCGTTTCGTTGGAAGACCATGCTGCCCCGGTACTGTCCGGCGTGCCTGATGACATAACGGTTGAATGGGTCGTTCCACCTCCCGCCTCTGTTCAGGTCGCGGACAACTGTGATGAAAGTGTCTCCCTCTCCTTCAGCGAGAGCCAGGCAGGCTCCAATCCAACGGTCATAGAGCGCGTATGGTTGGCCATCGACGAGTGCGGAAATGATGTCGGCGCAACGCAGACGATTACCGTGACAAGTTCCGGTCTGAGCGGCGGCGCAAGTACCGTGGCAGGCGGTTTCTCTCATGGATTGGCGGTGACGCCTGATGGCGGACTGTGGACGTGGGGAGACAATGACGCCGGCCAGCTGGGCGACGGCAGCATGCAGGACCGCTTCTATCCGAAACTGATAGAGTCACTGCCGCACGTATCTGAGGTCGGAGCGGGTGAGGACATCAGTTTTGCCGTTCAGACCAACGGTGATCTTTGGGCCTGGGGCAGAAACAGCAACGGGCAGCTTGGTTTGGGCCACACGAGCAACACATCACTGCCAACACGCGTTGCTGCCGTAGACGACATTGTCGCCGTGGAGGCCGGATGGCGCCACACTCTCGCGCTCCGCTCAAACGGGACAGTCTTCGGATGGGGCTACAACAGTCGCGGCCAGCTGGGAAACGGTACTCAGTCGCAAACGAATAGTCCGACCGCCGTGAGCGTCCTTACGAATGTCTCTTCACTTGCGGCCGGCTATGAATTCAGCCTGGCGCTCGATGGTAACGGAAGAGTCTGGTCCTGGGGTTACAACGGCAACGGTCAGCTTGGAATCAGCAATACGACTCAGAAGAGCTCCCCTGTACCAGTGAGCAATCTCGTTGATGTAGTAGAAATCGCCGCGGGTTTCTCGCATGCAGTCGCTCTGGATTCCAGTGGTGAGGTGTGGTCGTGGGGATACAACACGTACGGACAGCTGGGCGACGGAACATTAGATCAGAAGACGTGGCCGATTCCCGTGACGGGTCTCACAAACATTGTCTCCATCGGCACAGGAAGATACCACTCGTATGCCGTTGAGGGTAATGGGCGTACGTGGGCGTGGGGCTACAACAGTCAAGGGCAATTGGGTCTGGGCGTGACATTCACCCGGACCAACCTGCCGACCGTTGTGTCCAACATCTTATCGAAGCGAGCTTTTTCCGCTTGGGAGCATACTCTGGTCGAAAGCGTGGATGGGACATTGTGGGGCTGTGGTAACAACCCAGATGGTTCGATCGGCAACGGCAACGACGACAGCGCCTATCGAATGGATCAGTCGCTCTTCCTTTCTTTAGTTGAGCGGCCGGAGATCGCGCTGTTCGACCCCGAGGGTGGCGAGCACCTGGTCCCGCAGTCCGTAATGGTGACTTCAGACGTTGCCGGCGTGACCAATCGGTACACCACGGATGGATCTCCGCCCTCGGAGTCAGATGCAGTCATTGTTCAGGGCGGTCAGGTTGCCGTTGTGAGCAACCAGATGCTGCGAGTGAGATCGTTTCAGGGCGGTTCGTATCCGAGCTTCATCAAGAGTGCCGTTTATCAGGTTGGCCCAATCATTTCCGCAGGTGACAAGCACAGTCTTCTTTTGGATACCAACGGAACTGTCTGGAGCTGGGGAAATAGCACGTATGGGGAGCTTGGTGATGGCGTGACGGGCCAACGCTGGTATCCGGATCCTGTCAAGCGTCTGGCGGGTGTCGTCAGCGTGTCCGCGGGTGAAAACCATAGTGCTGCGGTTAAGGACGGCGGATCAGTCTGGACGTGGGGGTATAACAACAATGGTCAGCTTGGAATAGGAACGTATGATCAGACGTCCCTGCCCGTTCGGGTAACAGACATCGGCAATATCAGAGCGGTTGCGGCAGGAGATCAGTATACGTTGGCGATTTCCGAAGATGGCTCTGTCTGGGCCTGGGGCTACAATGGCAGTGGTCGTCTTGGAAACAACTCGGCGAGTCGCACGAATCTTCCCGTCCTTGTCTCTAATCTGACGGACGTCGTGGCTGTTGATGCGGCTTATAACCATAGCATTGCGTTGGATTCCTCGGGTTATGTATGGACCTGGGGTGACAATGGCTCAGGGCAACTGGGCGATGGCACGGCAAGCGACCGTTGGATGCCGGTTCCCGTCGAGAACGATGCTGTTGCCGTTGCTGCAGGAAGACTTCATAGTGTGATCCTCAGGGCTGACGGCACAGTGTGGGCGTTTGGACACAACGGATACGGGCAGTTGGGAGACGGATCAACGTCTTATCGATACTCGCCGGTTCAGGCTCTTGATGTTTCCAACGCTGTAGCTGTTGCCGCGGGAGACTACCATTCGATGGCTCTCGGGTCAGACGGTACCATCTGGTTGTGGGGCAGGAATAACGAGGGCCAACTTGGTAACGGAACTGTTTTCGAGACAAACCGCCCCACGGTTCTCACGGGAATTGGTGAAGTCATTGCCATTGACGGTGCAGAGCACACCGTCGCAATCGCCCGCGATGGCAAAGTGTGGAGCTGGGGTCAGAACGACAAGGGACAGGTCGGCAACCTCAGCAACATCGACCAACCCACGCCGGCTGAACTGTCCATTCAAGTGTTGTTGCCTCATGTCACCCAGCCAAGGTTCGCGCCTGACGGAGGTGTTTTCCGGAGTAACCTAAACGTCACGGTTGCCTGCGATACTGCCGGCGCAACGATCCACTACACGATGGATGGTTCGGAGCCAACGCAAGCTGACGCCACTATTGCCTCCGGCGGGACCTTGTCGATCACCAATCTCACCTTCCTGAAAGCACGCGCATTCAAGACGGAATTTGAACCAAGCCGCATAAAGGGATCTGTGTATCGGATAGGAGGAAGCATTGGTGCGGGGGCCTATCACAGCGTTGCATTGGACTCCTCCGGCAACGTATGGAGTTGGGGCTATAATTCTCAGGGGCAGCTCGGAATCGGGAGCACAACGCCAACGACTTCGCCCGTACGCGTTACAGCGCTCGTGAACATTGATTGTCTGGATGCCGGCGACTATCACAACATTGCATTGGAAGATGATGGGACTGTGTGGACGTGGGGTCAGGGCTCAAACGGACGACTTGGTGATGGATACAAAGAAACAAGAACGTCTCCTGTCGAGGTTTACGAAACTGCCAGCGTAACGGATGTTGCCGCCGGAAACAGCCATACGTTGGCCGTCAAATCAGACGGGTCAGTCTGGGCCTGGGGTCACGGCTACTACGGTCAACTTGGCAACGGCACGACTTCCGAGACAAGCACGCCCACGCGGGTGCAGGGACTCAGCAACATTGTTGCGGTCACTGCGGGCGACAACTTCAGCATAGCTATGGGATCAGATGGCAGACTCTGGAGTTGGGGCCAAAGCGCAAATGGGAAGCTCGGGCATGGAGAAAGTGGCAACCGAAGCATTCCCGGTCCTGTAGCCGGCGGTCTCGCCATGGTCAGCATCGAAGCGGGCCGTTCTCATGCTGTTGCCCTTCGCAATGACGGTACAGTTTGGGCGTGGGGCTATAACGGCAACGGACAGTTGGGTGATAGCACGACCTATACCAGAACGACCCCGGTCCGCGTTGTCGGTCTGACGAATGTCGTCCTCGTCGGCGCGGGAGACTACAGTTCGTTTGCGATGACTGTGGACGGTTCTCTCTGGGCGTGGGGAAGTGGTGATGCGGGCCGCTTGGGGACCGGATCCGCCGGAAACTGGACAACGCCTCAGAGAATTGACCGTCTGAAACTGAACTCGATCGCGGGGCTGGACGGAATGAGCCATTCACTCGCCGCCAGACAATCCGGGCCTCTCAGCACGTTCTGGGCCTGGGGATACAACTACAACGGTCAGGTCGGTGATGGGTCCAAAATCAACCGCTTCTACCCCGTTCTTGTTGGGACGCCTTCCGCGACACAGGATTCAGACGCGGACTCCTTGCCGGATTGGTGGGAGTACGAGTACTTCGGTGATCTGGACGAGACGGCCACTGTAGATACGGATGGTGACGGCGTAACGAACAACTTGGAACATACTATCGGTCTCGATCCTTCCGACACGGACAGCGATGGTGATGGACTCAGTGATGGTGCAGAAGTTCATACGTATGGAACTGACCCTCGCCTTATCGACACCGATAACGACCAGATGCCGGATAAATGGGAAACAGATAACGCTTTGAATCCGCTCTTCGCGAACGGATGGCAGGACCCGGATCTCGATCGCATTCCCAATCTGTATGAGTACATTCACACAAACGACCCGCAATCGGCTCTATCCCTACCGACGCCGACGATCATCGTCACGAACGGTGGGTCAAGCATTCAAGCGGCAATGGATTTCGCGACGAACGATTACGATATCGTCCAGGTCCTGCCGGGAACTTACTACGAACACGACATCAACTTGAACGGGAACATCCTTCTTGTTTCAACCGCAGGGCCTACAGGTACGGTCATTGATGCCGATAGTAGCGGGCGGGCGTTCTACATCTCCGGCGACCGAGAGTCGTTGACGATCATCTCGGGCTTAACCCTGAGGAAAGGGGATGAGCCGTACAGTGATGGTGGCGGCCTGTATGTGGTCAATACCGCAATGTGGATGTTGGAATGTGTGATCGAGAACAACAGAGCTGCAAGCAGAGGCGGCGGAGTATACATCAGTAGTTCCACGAATCTCTTCGACAGGTGCATCATAAAGGAAAATCTTCTGAATGAGGACTATCCGACTACTTCTGTTCGTGGCGGAGGAGTGTATGCCTGGTTCTCTGAGGTGAGTTTCGTCAACTGCGCGATTGTTAAGAACACAGTCCATCCCGACAAGGTTGGCCTTGTGCTAGGTAGTGGAGGGGGGGTCTATAGCTATAGCTCGGACCTCATCTTCATGAATACCACGGTAGCCGGGAACGACGCATTGGCCGGGGGTGGCGTATGTCAGGAGGCTGGAACCTGCGAAGTCATCAACAGCATTTTCTGGGACAATTTCCCGAATGGTGTCGAGGGGGGGCTGACGGCTTCCTACAGCGATTTGCAGGACGCCATCCCCGGAGTTGGCAATATAAGCGGCGACCCGGGATTCAGGCGAGGTGACTACCACCTCGTTGCTGCATCTGCCTGCAGGAATACGGGCACGAACCATTTGAGCGCAATTCATGACATCGATTCTGAAAGCCGCCCATTCGGGGCCGTCACGGATATGGGGGCCGATGAGTTCGTTGATTCTGACGGCGACGGAATGCCTGACTGGTGGGAAGTCGCGAACGGCTTCGCAACAAACAGTGCAGCCGACGCCGCGCAAGACGGTGACAGCGACGGGCTGGATAACCTTGCTGAATATGAGCAGGGAACCGACCCCAGCGATGAGGATACTGATGGCGATGGGGCTCTTGACGGTTGGGAAGAGCAGTACGGTTCAGATCCCCTCGTGCAGGACGTGACCCTCAAAGGTATTCCATTCGAAGACAGGTTCTCGGCGGCTGATTATGCGGATGGTTTCCTCTCCGGTCAGAACGGATGGCATGCTAATCCGTCGCATTCCGCTGTTGTGCTTGGTGATGGTCTTGTTGAAGTTTCCGATGGTGCGATGGCTGCACTCGCAGCGCAACTAGGCCACGACAAGCTCTGGTTTGAGGCCACGGCAATTCTGCCGAGACGAAGCAGCGCGCCGACGCCCTCGGTCATGAATCCGTTCGAGCAGTTCTATCTCAATACGAACGGCGCGGTGGTTGGATACTACGGCTCGTCGTGGGTGACTTCAGCAACCGTTGTTGCCGAAGGTGACTGGACAGATTTCGTTGTTGAAATGTCCTATACGAACTCCAAGTGGTCGCTCTACGTTGATGCTGTCGAGGTTCTCGATGACTATGACTTTGCAGCCGGCGCTCCAGTTGAGACCGGCGTCAGCTTCGTTGTCTCAAGTCCGGGCGCCGCTTCTTTCCTTCATAGAGCAGCCATTAATGACCAACTGCCTGTCGCGCTGAGCAGTGATACCGAGCCAGACGGGATGCCGGACGCGTGGGAACTGTTGTACGGTTTGAATACCTCGATCGACGACAGCGCTCTCGATTTGGACGGCGATGGGCTGACGAATCTTGAGGAATTTGAGAATGGTACAGATCCGTCAAGACGGGATTCCGACGGGGACGGTCTCACAGATGCCTGGGAGATCGGCAACGGCTGGGATGCTCTCCAGGTGGAGGCGAGGCTGGAACTGCCGTACATCGAGGACTTTGAACGATTTGTCGAAGGAACCGTCCACGGTCAATGGCACTGGCAGGTGAATCCTGCTGAGGCGGGCATGAAGGGCCGTGTTCATGCGCTTGCTCAGACCGCGACTGCGTATGGCGCGTCCGGCTCGGCGCTCCAGGTTCGTCCTGCCGCGCAGCCTATCGGAGTCTCCCGTTCATTCCGTAACGTCGACGAACCGGAGCTATGGGTCGATATGCAGGCCAAGCTCGTGCCTGGATGCGAGATTGATCTCTCGGGGCGTGCCCAGATTCGACTTAGCGCAAGCTATGCTCTGGAAGCGTGGAACGAGACTTCGTCAGCATGGGACGCGCTTGTTTCGGGCCTGTCTGCCGACAGTGACTGGAAGAAGCTGACCGTTCACCTTGTGGAAAGCAATTCCAGCTGGTCTGTCTACTTCACTAACACTCTCGTGTCTTCGGGCAGGGCAATGAACTCGTCACCTGTCCGCGAGTTCAGGTATTTCAAAGTCATCGGGACACGTGGTGCCAGCTTCTACCTTGATAACCTTGGCTTGTCGCTGGTGGAGCCGTCAGACATGGACATCGACGGTGACGGGTTGTCGCGGGCCGTCGAGGAGATCATCGGCACGGACCCGTACAATGACGACACGGATGGCGATGGACTGGACGACGGCGATGAAGTGCATACATATCAGCTTGTGACCAATTCACTTACCTGGGTGGCAGCGTCCAACGAAGCACATATGGCCGGATGGCATCTCGCGACGATCACGAGTCAAACCGAACATGAATTCATAAAGGCGATTCTCACAACGAATCTTACAGGTCGTGACATCTGGATCGGCGCTACAGACCAGGGAAGTGAAGGAACGTGGAAATGGATCACCGGCGAAGCCTGGAGCTACGAACGTTGGGATGACGCCTATCCGAGAAACAGCACGTACTACAACCATGCGTATATCTATAGCGGTGGCGAGGGACTGCAATGGCGCGACTACCGTGGAACCAGCCCGCGTTCAGCCTATCTTGCCGAGCGCAGTTCGACCAGTGCCACGGATCCGGACAGCGACAACGATGGCCTCACGGACGGGTGGGAGGTCGCCAACAGCAATGCCGTCGCGTCGCTGAATCCGCTCGATCCCACGGATGCTGAAGCTGATTCAGACTCCGACGGATTAAGTAACCTGGAAGAGTATCTGCTGGGCACCGAGATCGACGACAGCGACAGCGACAATGATCTGATGCCGGACGGCTGGGAAATCGATAACGGACTCGATCCGACTTCTGACGATTCGGCCGAAGACCCCGATGGCGATGGTCTCGATAATGGCGATGAGTACCTGGAAGGTACGGACCCGAGGAATCCGGACAGCGACGGC
>JAHIZV010000119.1 GCA_018814445.1 Verrucomicrobiota bacterium
ATCCGAGTCCCCTTGTGATCGTTACACATCGAGCAGGCAAGCCAGAGATTCTCCCTGATGGTGAGCCCACCCAGTGACTCCGGGATGATGTGATCGATTTCCATCGGCGTTCCGATGATGTTCGATGATGTCAGACAGTACCCGCAGCGGTGACGTGCGTCCGCGGCCACCTGTTCTCGGAGTGCCTTGGGGATGTAACTACGACTCATGTGCTTGCAGCAAGACTGAAACGTCGTGTCCGCGTTGTTTGAGCAGGGCCGCGGCTCGGGAACGAACCAGCGTGATCCGCATGTATTCCTTCATGAGCACTGCCGAGGCTTCGGTCTCCGAATCGGAAATTCCTTCTCTCTGACGCTTGAGATGGAAATCTTCCAGTTCGGTCGCCTTCTCTGGCGCCAGACAGCCCCTCGCAGACCGCCACAGGGCCTCATCGTCCAAGAGATGCAGCGTGTTGATCGACTCCGCCAGATCAGCCGGAAGATCATCTGGATCTTCGGGGAACGCTGTTATGACTGCTTCAACGATCTCAGCTTCTATGGTCCGACGGGTCCTGGTGGCACGCAAGGCCAGGCGCTCATAAAGCGGAGTGGGGAGGTTAATGGTTACAGCCTGCGCGGTCATAGATACACTTTACTAAGTGCAGGAGGGGAACGCAAACGCAAGGACGGGCTCGAAGAGGCTCGGCTCCGAAACCAAACCACCGGCGCCCTCGGAACCTGCCGACCAGGGATCAGACCGGACAGCCACAGGACGACGCGGGGAAGAACAGCCACGGAGGCGAATCTCATCCCTTCCTGCACCTTTGCTTGCGCGCGGCCAGCGTTTCCCGCCGCCACGACCGCCCCTGCCAGCCCTCCGCCTCACTGGCTGACCTGCTTCCTTGCCCGAGTTTATCGGACCGGTGAACGACAGGTGCTTCGTCTGTTTCCGAAAACTGGATTGCAGCAGCATCTATTGGGGGATGGGTCCGTCCTTCTACTCACATCCGAAACACGTGCTGAACTCCGACGAACAGCAGAGATCCACATGCCCTTCGGTCAGATCAACACAAGACCAGACGCAGTTAATGGCCCAAGGAGCGTCAGCCTCGATATAGGCACAAGGGTCATCCACATCGACATAGATCCTGGTCCCTCGTGAACACCCATCTACGTGGCCCACGTTTTCCCCATTGACCAAGACATCGAACCCGTCATTGTTGCCGTTATCAATGACCAGAGTACCGTTGCAACTCATCAAGAAAAAACAGGATGCAGCAATGATCAAACTAAACTTCCACATGATAGAACTCCTGAGGTCATGCAGCCCAAACTTGACGCTCCCGTAAAAAGCCCCGATGAACCTCATCCGTCATTCCCGCGTAGGCGGGAATCCAGTATTTACAGGCAGTTGCGTGGGACCTGGATACCCGCCTGCGCGGGTATGACGACTTTTTACGAGAGCCTCAATTTTCTCCTCTCGTGTAGCTGTATTGGTGTTCAGTGGTCAACCCCTCCCCAAAATCCGTGACGGTCAGGGATTTTTTTCACCGGTGGCGGCATTGACACCACAGGAACGCGAAGTATCATCGGTTCCCATAGGGGGGTGATCCTTGGTAGAGAGTACTTCGGCAACTAATCAAATCCTCAACCCGCGGACACTGAAGTCTTACCCCCCCCCCCGTTAGTACACTAAGCAAATCGTGCATCCCTTCTGACTCCCTACAGCCACTGGTCAGCGCCTGCCTGATCGTCCGAGATGAGGCCGAGCATCTCGGCCGCTGGCTCCTGGTCGAGACCGCCACGTCCGAGACCCAGGGCCGGCTGCTGCTTCGCCGGCCGATGTTCCATCACATCGCCGGCGCGGCCAGAGAGATGCTGGAAGTCCTGCAAGCGAGCGCGACTCGAAGACCTGAAAACCCGTCCAAGAAGGAAAGAAACAACCTTGAAGGAGGCTTGGAACAACCATGACCAGAGTGACGGAGTGGCAGCCGATTGCCACAGCATATGGATCTGCTTCATATGATGTCATCCAACACGAGAGCCGGTGGCTCAATAGCGGCAACTGCCACCACGTGATCCTCTACGTTCACGTGCTCTCCAGAAGTGGGAGCTTAACTCTCTATATCGAGACGAGCGACAGCCTGGAGGGGCCCTGGAACAATGTCGCATCGTTCATTTCCTCCGGAACGGCCCCCACAAAAGTCGTGCTTTCACGGGACTTGCCGCAAAGCGATACCAACCGGCTCCGGAGGTATGTTCGTTGGAGTTTGAGCCAAAACGCAGACGAGATCTGCTTTCGTATCCGCGCGCAGTTGAGCTGATGACGGTCTATAACCAAATGAACGAGACGGTAGAGAACGAGCTGTCTCTTCGA
>JAHIZV010000120.1 GCA_018814445.1 Verrucomicrobiota bacterium
ATCTTCTGGTCGGCTTTCCTGCTGCTGTCGGCAATCTGCGATTTCAGAGACTTGAGTTCATCGTCCTTCTGCTTTGCGACGTCCTCAACAGATGCCAGACGCTCCTTCGCGGCTTCGAGGGCTTTGGCTGAGTCGGCGCCTGCCTTCACGGCTCTCTCAGATGCCGCCGTCAGGTTTTCAACTTCGTCTTTCAGGTCGGCGATCTGCTTCTCTGATTTCGCGGTTGCGGCTGCGAGAGTCTTCTCCGCGTCAGACTTCGTGTCGGCGAGCGTTTTTTGAAGTTCCGTTATCAGTGCGTCTTTTTCGGTGACGGCCTTTGTTGATGCGGCGAGATCCTTCTGAAGTGAGTTGATCTCCTTCGCTGCATTGGCCGATTCCTTTTCCAGGCCGTTCAGTTCCGCCTCGCGCTTGCTCATCTCATTGTGGAGAAGGGCGAGGGCAGAGGAGGAGGTCGCTTCTTTCTTCTCTGCTGCCGCAACAAGTTGGCGGGCCTGGCGCAGGTCTTCGTTCAGGCCGGCAATATTCCTGCCAAGCTCATCTGCTTCGGCTTTTGCCGCTTTCTCAACGGCGCTACTCTTTGCTTCCGCGGACTTGACGGCATCGTTGAGCACTTTCACTTCGGCGTCTTTAGCCTTAAGCTGTTTCTCAAGCGCGCCTATCTGTTTCTGGAGATCCGCTTCGCGTGATGCAAGCGAGCGTTCCGCTTTCTGGAGTGCAATGCCGGTCTCGGTCGCGCCTGCCTCCGAGGCTTTCAGTTTTGCCTGGAGGTCGGCAATCTCTACCGCGGAGCTTTTCGTGGCGGTCGCCATTTGAGATTCCAGAGACTTGAGTTCCGCATCCTTTTTATCAATAGACGCTTTGAGCAGGGCCAATCCAGCCTCGTTTTCCTTCTCCGCTTTCTGCTGAACCGCAGCAGCGGCTTTGACGTCCTTCTCAATCTCCTTGATCCGCGCTGTCATCTCGTCAGTGGATTTCTGACTGATCTTCAGCTTCTCAGTCAGCTCGGCGATCTGGCTATTCTGAGTTTCAACCTCTTTCGCGAGTTGCTCGGACTCCTTCCGGCTGACTTTCAGCGCCGACTCCATATCGGTTTCGGCCTTCTTCGCCGTCGCGAGATCGGCGGCGAGCTTCCCTGCTTCGGCTTCCTTTATCTTGAGCTGGGCGAGGGTGTCGCTTGCGTTCTTCCCGGACTTTGCGGCCGCAGTCTCGATGGAAATCAGTTTGTTTTGAATATCCGCAATCTGCTTCGCTGCTTCTGTCTTTGCGGCATCAATAGCCTTGGCGGAGGCGTGTTCCTCAGCTGCGAGCTTCTTCCTGAGTTCTTTCTCACTGGAAGCCGATGCCGCCAACGCCTTCGCAGTCTGTTGAAGTTCTTCCGTGAGTTTCGCCATTGCGGCATCGTTCCCGCGCAGGGCCTCGTCCGCCTTTTCGTTTTCTGTCGTCAGCAGTGTCTGGGCGGCGAGGGCGGTGGCTGCCGCCTCCCGGGCATTATTGAGTTCCTCCTTGAGCCCCTTGACTTCGGCGTCTCGCACTTCTGTCACTGCAAGGGCCTCGCTCAGGCGCTTCTCGAGTGAGGCTATTGCCTTGTCGGATGCGGCGGTGTCCTTGACCTGCACTTTGAGGCCCTTGATCTCGTCTTCGGCTTTCGCGGAGGCAGCCTGGGCTTTGGTCAACTCTTTCTCCACGCTGTTAGCGCGTTTGGCCGCAGCATCGCGTTCTGCGATGAGTTTCTTTAGGTTCTGTTCGCTGTCGGCGGTCGCCTTCGCAAGGTCCGTCTCGGCTTTCTGCTCGGCGGCCCGTAGCGTCTCCCGGAGTGAAGCGCTCTCATCTTCGACGGTTTTCAAACGTGCGCGAAGTTCTCCAATGGCGCCTTCGCGGGCCTCGGCAAGCTTCGTCTGCTTCTCGGTATCTGCGGATGCGGCTTTGAGCTGCTTCTGCAACTCCTTGAGCTCTGCTTCGAGAGCTTTGCGTCCCTCGCTCGCATCGTCTGCAGCTTTCTTATCCGCACTGATTTCCTCAGTCAGCTTAGCCAGGACGATTTCATTCCCGCGAAGAGCCTGCCTGGTCTTTGCGGCTTCGCTCTCCGCCGCTTCCCGCGCCTTCTCTGCTTCGGACAGCTTTTGAGAAAGTGTCGCGAGTTGTTCCGCCGTTGACTTCGCGTCCTGCGATAGTGTCTCTTTGTCCTGCTCAGCCTTTCTGGCCGATTCGTCCAATGCGGCGAGCTTCTTCTCCAGAACCTGGTTGTCTTTCGCGAGTTTCTCGGCCTTCGACGCGCTCGCCTCAAAGTCCTTTTTCAGCTCCGCCAGCATCCGGGCGTTCTTCTGGTCCCGATCTGTTGTCTTCTGGAGTTCGTTCTCGGTGGAAACGATTCGCTTCAGTGCTTGATCCTTGGCCTCGGTCAACTTCCCGATCTCGGCATCGGCCGATTTAAGTCTGTTCTCGAGATCTTTTGCGGCATCGCGGGATTTCGCGGCCAGTTCGGACTGCTCTCTCAGCGCTTTCTTCTGAGTATCCAATTCCGCTTTTAGAGACTCTATGACAGGTGTGCTTTCGTCGGCCTGCGATGTTGCCGCGGCGAGTTGTTCCTGCAGTTTCTGCGTTTCCTTATTGAGTCTGGCTGTGTCAAGTCGGGCGGCCTGGATATCAGCATTTGCCTTTTCGAGTTGGCTTCTCAGCTTGTCCTGCTCAACTCGGGACTTCAGGAGGTCTGCGGTCACCCGTTCCTTATCCTTGTCCCTCTCGCCTTCCGCTTTTCTGAGTCCGGCGATTGTCGCTTCGGCCTCATCAAGGGCCTTCTTTGTTTCGGCGCCAGTCTTGAGCGCGTCATTCTTCAGGGCGATAAGTGCCGCAATCTCTTTCTCAGCGTTCCTTGCGACTGTCACTGCCTCCGCGCCGGCCTGCATACCCGCTCTCGCCTCTCTAAGTTCGTCCCGAAGGGCGTTGATCTGAGTCTCGGCATCCTCCAGCTTGCCTGCATAGTGACGGGCCTCGGCTTCTGCTTTCTTCCGGACCTTCAGCTCGTCTTTCAGCACGCGAACGCTCTGCAGGTGTTGGTCTGACAATTCTTCCTGCTTCGCTCGCTGGCCTTCCGCGCGTCGCAGCTTAGCTTCGGTAATCTCGAGTCGACCGGCCAGGTTCTCGTTCGCCCTTCTCAGTTCAGCGTTTTCCATCGCGGAGTTCGCAAGACTCTCCTTGACGTTATCCGGCAGATACTCGCCGCTTTGCGCCTTGGCGAGCGCGGAACGCAGGTCGTTGTTTTTTGCTTCGGCGGCCCGGAGGCTTTTCGTCAGTTCTTCAATCTGTCCGGCCTGTCCCGTCACGCGGTCTTCGAGTTCTTTTGACGGCTGGGCCTGCTTCTCAAGGCGTGTGCGCAACGCCCGTTCCTGGGCGAGCTCTTCGCGGAGTCCGGCGATCGTGCGGCTCTGCGTACGGAGTGTCTCAGCGGCTTTCGCACCAAGTTCTCCCTCGGGTTCATAACCGGCATCCCGCAGGCTTTTGAGCAAATCTGTGCGTATGGATTCAAGGCGTGACCGGGTTTCAGCCGCGGCCTTTGCCTCTTCTTCCGTAGGGGGTTGGAGGGTAGGGCGCTGCGACGCCAATGCGGCTTCCTTCTCCAGGATGGCCTTCAGGTCTTTGTTGGCGGAGGCGCGGTCCTTTATCTCTTTCTGAACACGGTCATTCTCCGAGCGGAGACGGTTCAGTTCTTTGCGTCCTTCAGCAATGACTCGGTCGAGCTCCACAATCATCTGCTGGATGCGCTGTTTGCGCTCGCCGATTTCCTTCTTGATGACCTGTTCGCTGGCAGCCAACTGGTCGGAAGCCGAAGACTGTTCCTGCGCCATAGCGGCGGAGTGAAGCAAGAGTGCTGTGAGCAGACAGGCAATACCCTTCAGGCGGGTGGGTCGAAACAGGTACATGGGGCGTCCTCCCTAAACGTCTATAAACCACGAACCGGCGAAAGGCCCCTCTCGCCGAGTCCGCTTTTCTCATTCATACGAAAAACCGCCAAATACTAACGGATTTCATAGAACAAGCAAAGAGAAACGGCCGCCGCGTGGGGCGAGTCCCAAGTCCAAAGTCCCAAGTCCAAAGTCCAAGGTCCAAAGTCATCGACGCAGGCTGCCGTCCTTGGACCTTGGACTTTGGACCTTGGACCTTGGACTTTGGCCTGGGACTATTGGGTCGGCTGAATATATCCCCAGTCGGTCAGTCGCTGGAAGGAGTACTGTGCCAGTTCGCCCTGCGCCCCGCGCTGGAGGTAAGAGGCGAACTGATTCGCGGCGTCCTGCCGACGCCCCATGCCCTCGAGTGCGAACCCGTTGTAGAATGAGGTATTTGGGTTGCCGGGGAGCAGGGCTTCGTACCGGGTGAAGTTACTGTGCGCATCGGCGTACCGCCTGGCACTCAACCCCGCCATGCCACTCATATGGTAAGCCTGGGCCTCCTCCGGATAGACTGCTTTGGCGCGCTCGGCGTACTGCTGAGCTTCAGATGCACGGTTCATGGCGAGACAGCATTTCGACATGAGCAGTAGTCCGGCATAGTCGTTCGGCACCTGTTGCAGACCAGTACTGAGATGATTGTAGGACTCATTGAGGTTCTTCCTCACCAGAGATTTCTCGCCGTTCTGAAACGACTTGATGGCCGGCGCGATCTTGCGAAGGGACGCCGTGTGGTCCATGTAGCGGTCGCGATGGTTCGGGCGCCCCTTGAACTGGGCATAGTCGCTGTTCATTCTGGTAATGGCGTCCTGATAGCGATCTTCGCTCATGGGATGAGATGCGAACATGCGCTCTATGACCGAAGGATCATGGTCGGAGGCACTGCGCAACACATCCATTGCCCCAACCATCCCCTCAGGACTGTAGCCGTCGGCTACCATATACTGCATGCCCAGTTCGTCTGCCTCCCGCTCGTTATCGCGGCTGTAAAAGGCGAGCAGGGCTCCCGCACCGATGCCCCCGAGACCTGAGGCCACCCAGGCATAGTCTTCATGCTCCGACTCCACGTACAGGGTCAGTGCTGCGATCGCGGTGGAGGTGAGAATACTCTTGGTCATCCTCTGGGCTCCGTGCCTCGCGTTCACATGCCCGAACTCATGACCGATAATCGCCGCGAGCTCAGCCTCATTACGAAGATCCACCAGCAGTCCGCGTGAAGCCGCCACCGTGCCGCCGGGAAAAGTGTAGGCATTTAGATAGACAGCGTTCACCGCGCGGCAGGAGTAGGGCATGTGAGGACGATGCGTCCGGGGAGCCATGCTCTTCCCAATGCCGTCTATGTACGCGTTGAGGGCCGGATCCTGAACGGTTCCGTAGTCTGCTGAAATCTGGTGAGGTGCATTCTGCTGGTCTACCTGGATCTCCCCGGCTTCGGTAAGGAACATCAACTGTGACTTGCCCGTCACGGGATTGGTCGCACACCCGCTCAATACGGCGCCGCCGCCGGCAGCGAGCGAGAGGTTAAGAAAAGCACGGCGTGAAAGATGTAAGCTGATGTGCCCGGCCGATTCTGCAGTCTTCATATCCACGTCCACCGCGATCAGCGTACCATGGCAGAAGAAGGCGGACAATTCTTTGCCCACGAAATTCACGAAAAGGCGCGAAAGGGAACTGCGGAAAGTTCTTCTGCGGTTCGGAAGAATAGCGCGGGAATCTTCCAAGGCCTGGGACTTTCTCGTGTGAAACTTCCAAGCCTTGGAAGTTTTGCGTTGATTGACTCGTTATGTCGTGAGACGTAGACTCTGGCCATGAAGACGCATGAGGAGATCGACAATCGCAGTTTGGCGCTTGCCCGTGCGGTTGTTCAGAAGATTGACGCCGATCCGGAACGCCTTGGTTTGGAGAGGGCTCGCCATGTGTGCCGTCGATGGCTGGAGCGGGGCTCGTCCTCCGCTTGTCGCGAATGGCTGACGATTCTTTCACAATCCTGGCCGGAAATCAGAGAAGTGCTGCTGGATGAATCGGAACGGGGCAAACGTCTGCGGCAGAGCAATCCTTTCTGCGGAATCATATCACCCCGGGAGCGTTGGCAACTTTACAGAACATGGTCTCATCATGAAGCGCGCTGATCTTGAGCATATCATTCGAGCGGCCGGAGCCATCGCTGAAACGACGGAACTGGTCGTGCTGGGTAGTCAATCTATTCTCGGCCTGTATCCTAGTCCGCCGTTAAGCAGGAGTTGGATGCGTGCTAATCTGGTTCCTTTCTGGCCACTAAACCCTATGTCGGGCCTTTTGTGGGCGAAATAGGAAGGCGGGATCGCAGGGCGAATCTACAGCGATGCGACAGTTCGTGTTGCTTCCAGTCTTTTCAACGCGAGTGTTCTCAACCTTTGCGAGGGGATTTGTTCAATCATCTTGTGTGTTCTGCTGAAACTGAAGGTTGACGGTAGCTCCAGTTCGGGCAGGGCTGTGAAGAGTCGTGTTTTTGCCGGAGTGAGATAGAAGAAATCGAGAAGCGCCTTCTCCGGAGTGGCCATTTTCACTCCGTGCCGTCCCTCCGTTTCAAAACCGAGGAAGAATCGCGGGTCTATGTGATGGATAGACACTGCGCCGAGGGGCGTGTTGTACCTCCGCGTTCTTGCCGGTGAGACGGCATACGTAACGGCGGGCATCTGTGAGATAATGCCATGATAATAGAGAGCGCTCTGAAGAGAGACATATGCGGGGAACGGTTCGACCAGACGCTCGGGGAGGCTCATGACGTCCACTCTCTCAGGGAAAGCCCAAAGACCCCAGCCTACTTTCACCATCCGTCCGGCCTCGACAAGGCGTGACAGTAGCTTGCTGGCGTGTGACTTCTCGATACCGAGGCAGGCCGCAGCGTCTGTTGTTCGTATGAACGCTTCTTCAAGCGCGAGAAGTCGGGTGTATGCATCAATCAGTTTCACGATCTACCCCTCGAGGGCCTCAATGACTCTCAATTGCATATTCTCCCACGCGGAAGGGGTCCCGTACTCTTCCCGGTATTCTGGCTCCAAATATGAAACGACCTGCGAATTGAACATGTCGAAATCAACGGATAGAAGAATGTCCCGTGCGGCGGGAATCTGTTCCTTTACCCTTTCGCTCAGAGCTTCACTGTCCGCGCCAGAATGGACGAGGAGGAACAGGTCGAACACATCACGAGCTTGAGTTTCTGCGCGCGATACCAAGGCCTTGATCTTCTGCTCGTAGGCCACTTGTTTTGGATAGTGATTCACCATGACTGGCGTTAGCTGATGCAGGGCGGTTACCTCACGGGTAACACTTTCGAAGCGCGTGTCCTCAACGAACTCTCTGCGAGAGAACTCGATCTTGGTGGGGACGGGCCTTTCCGATGCCGGGGTAACGAGCTGAAACTTCCACCGCTGTGTGGTGTCGGTCTGCTTCGGCTTGCTGATTGCGGCAAGTTTGAGCCCATCGGTTTCAAGGATTTGAGCGAAAGGCTTGGACTCAAGAATGCTGTCCACCTTCTCTTCCAGCTTGTGAACTTCGATGGTGCGCACATCCAGATCCATGTCCTCTGAGAAGCGCGGGCTCCCGAAGAAGAAGCGCAAATTGCACCCTCCTTTGAGGGCATAATAGCTCTTGTCCACCTTTCGACCGAATTGCCGTAAGAAAAGTAGGTGAAAGAGTTCTACATAAGCTATGTGACTGTATTCTCTCCTATTCATATCAATAATATTACTGATAGATGACATATATGTCAACTTCCAGTATTATCAATATAGACGTCGGTTAGCAGGACGTATACAGTCTATCGCTTGGCGTCGATCCGGGATGCGATGCGTTCGAGGTAGTATTGAGCCGGGGTGAAGGAGGGATGATCCTCTACGAGAGCGCGGAGCGTGTCGCGCGATTTCTCGATGTCCCCGTGCTGGAAGAGGGCAATGGCGTATTTGAGTCGAGTCTCGGGCCGGTCGGGATGAGCGGCTATGGTCTTCGCGAAGAGAGCATCGCTTTCCGACCAGCGATCCTGAAGTGCCAGGAAGATCCCGTACTCTTCCGCGGCCAGTGCCATATCCGGTGACCTATCGATGACGGAGAGGAAGAGACGCTCGGCGTCTTCAGGGCGTTTGGCTGCCGCGTAGCGTCCGGCCAGTTCGAGTGTCATGGTTGCATCATGGCCGGAAAGCTCAACAGCCTTCTCGAGGAATAGAAATGCTTCGCTCTGCTTCCCCTTGGCGCCAAGCGAGGTGGCGCACTTGTGAAGAATCTCCGCCGCGAAGTGACCATGCCTGCCGTCTCCAAGTACGGTAGAAAGACCGGATTCAGGTCTTCCCAGAAGCGCCTCTACCCGCGCGACATCGCCGCGCACATCATAACGATGAGGCAGCATCTCCAAGGCCGAAGTCAGATACGGCCCGGCGGGGGCGGGATGACCCAGATCGATCAGGATGCGCCCGATCTGAAGCGGGTAGTACCAGTCGTCCGGATAGCTTGCGATTGCTTTGTCGTGCTTTGCGATCATCTCTTCGGGATTGAGCTTGTCGACCATCTGAACGCCGGTCTTCCGCACGGACTCAAGCATCTGGAGTTGCTCCCGGTTTCCCGGAACGTTCGTGAACGGAGGTCTGCTGCGCCGTGAAAGCATGGCGTCAACAAGTTCAAGCGTGTTCCACGGCGTGAAGAGGAGTTCTTCACTGAGTTGGTCCAGGGACACGATTTCTTCGCCCTTCGTTGCGACGACCCTGTCTGCGATCAGCTTGGAGAGTTCGTAGTTCCCTCCGAATGAAAGATGCACATGATCAAGAAACTGCTCTTCCCGCGTGGCGACATTCTTGTAAGGCACCAACAGCCGGGCCGCGTCCACCAGTGTGACCTCCTCTGAGGCCGCAGTGTCTCTGATGATCCTATTGATCTTCGAGTCAGCCCTGAAGCGCAGCGAGTCAAGGTCGCATGCCCTGTGGAAATACTGCTCGGCCACTTCGTGGTCGCCGATAGCCTGCATGCACTGCCCAAGACGATATTGCAGTTCAGCATAGCCGGGGTCGATGCCCGCTGCCGTGACGAATAGTCCGATCGCTTCCGCATAGAGTTTGACGGACTGCGATGCGATACCTTCGAGGAAGAGTTTCTTCCACTGAGTGGACTCGGCCTCGCTGAGACCGGCGTCGGAAAGAGAGGCCAGCGGGGGCAGGTCGTACAGGTTCACCGGTATGGTGCAAAGGACCACTTCTGCCCCCGATTTCTCCGCAGTGCCGATGATGGATTTGAGATTGTGCGCAAATCGCTCGTAAACGCGCGGCATAGCCGGGTCGTCGCGCGCGATCTGCCGATCCAGAAACATCTCCATGCCGGCCCACCGCTCGTCTTCTGTGTCTGCCGTGCGGGAAAAAGGCAGGACGTTTCTCAGCAGTTGCGTCAAGCGAAGGCGTGACAGCAGAAGCCGCAGGCGGATGACCGCGCTGTTCTCTGTGAAACTGTTCAGGATCGTGCCAGGTCCAAACGGGCCGACTACTTCGTTGTTCCCGATCATCAGTACGAAGTAGTCAGGATCCAACTCTGCCACGTCCTGCGCGATCTCGCGTATGACGTGCGAGTTGATAGCGGTCATCGCGGCGTTGATGACCTCGAAGCTCTTTTCGGGCTCGCGTTTGCTCAGCAACACCTGCAACTGACGGGGAAGTCCGAACTCCGGCAGCGGTTCGCCCATCGCCGCCGATTCTCCAAGCACCACAATGCGGACCGTGTTCTCCGGTTTTGCTTTCGTTAACAATATAGGCGCGGGAAGCCGCGTCATCTTCTCAGGAAAGACCCGGTAGCCAAAGAACTGGTTGTCAACGTATCGAGTCTGCCCGCCCACGTCCTGCGGTATCAGGAATCGAGTAGGGTATCCATAATCGGCGAGGCGGAGGACGATCTCAAGGCCCGCGAGAAGAACCAGGGGAACGACAATTGCCAGAGCGACCTTCTTGGTGAGCCCTTTCGGGCTGAACATGTTCTTCTGTGTCTGTGTCATTGCGAACTCACTACGTCGACTTCATCTCTAAGGTTGCCGTGAAGCAATCATGATCCGTCATCCGGCATCCGTCATCCGTCATCCGTCATCCGTCATCCGTCATCCGTCATCCGACATCCGACATCCGTCATCCGTCATCCGTCATCCGACATCCGTCATCCGTCATCCGTCATCCGTCATCCGACATCCGGCATCTCCCTCATAAATACGGTACCCCCGCATCCAACGCATCCTTGATCTCCACCTGCTGTTTCTGAAACTCGTGAATCTCCTGCTTCCAGAACGAGGACGATCCCCAGTCGGGGGAGAGCCTCTTGAATCCGCCGTCCGTCATCTGCCTCGCGCACCATGCCGTGAAGTGCAGATACCGCATCGCCCGGAGCGGTTCGATCAGCAGCAGTTCGCTCCGGTCGAGTTCACGAAACGTCTCGTATCCTTCCAGAAACAGGGACATCTCCCGGCGCGCGTCCTGCAGACGTCCCGGCAGAAGCATCCAGACGTCCTGCACCGCCGGTCCCAGAGCCATGTCATCGAAGTCGATCATGTAGAAAGATTCGCCCGGGCGGTGGATGATGTTCTGGTGATGACAGTCGCCATGAATTCGAATCAGCGCGTGTTCATCAAAGAGGGGGCGGATCATGTCAACGGTCTTCCGCGTTTCCATCTCGAATTCTCTGCGGCACTCAGGCGAAACAACGTCCGCATCGAGAATGAAGTGCAGATGCGTTTCCACGGAGTTGTCGGGTGACATTGTGATGCGGTCTCGCGGTGCGCGCGTTTCGCCGACGCTGTGAACGCGCGCTATGAGCCTTCCCAGCTCTTTCCACTGCTGGTCGTCGGGTTCGTCACAGATGCGTCCGCCCTTCTTCGGAAAAATAGCGAAGTGCATATCGCGAAAAGTGTCCAGCGAGGAGCCGTCCGCGCTCTTGAGAGGGGCGATGACCGGTACGTCGGCGTCGGCAAGCTCAAAAAGAAAATCATGCTCGTCATGCAGCGCTTCCCGGCTCCAGCGACCCGGACGATAGAACTTAACGACCACGGCATCCCCGCCCTCCATGCCGATGTCATAGACTCGGTTGATATAGCTGTTGAGCGGGCGGCAGATGTTGGAGGACCGCCGCCCAAGCTGTTCTTCAACGACTTGAAGGACAAGGTCGGGCGTCAGGTGTTCGAAATCGGATTGCAGTTTGCTTTCAAGCATCCGGGGACAGTACCCGCAAGAGGGGTAAGCTTAAAGACAGAAAAAGACCACACTTCCCTCACAATCACGCCAAGCTCAACGCCTTTGCCGTATTGCGGTCTTCATAACCCCATCGTTGGGTTCATCGGGCAAAAAGTTTCTTCACTCCGGCGACCGTGAGGAAGCCGAAGCCAAGAAGAAGGAACGTGTTCGCCTCGGGAACGATGTTCAAGTCGATATAGGGGTCGGAAGTCGTGCCGGTTTGTTCCCTGGTATAGAATGCGCTGTAGGTGCCGCCTCCGAATACCTGCTGTTTTGCCAGCAGTCCGTAGTTCACCGATGTGCCATCAACCCAGTCCTGCACAAGGTCCGTGACGTCCCAGCTATACCACTCGTAGCCGCTTCCCGGGATAAGGGTAGTGGCGCTGGCAGTGCCGTCATAATCCCCGCCAGGCGTCGACCAGGATTGACCGGTTTCGTATGAGTTCCAGGTGACCTCGGCCTCATCCCACGGTTGGGTCAGTCGGTGGATATCGGCATTGAAGCTGGAAGAACCGTACTTGAAATAGCGATACATGTACAAGGTCGCGCTGTTGACGACTGTGCCGACATAGGCGGAGAGATCGAACTGCATAACCGTTCTCTCTTCCTGGCTCGGAGCCGTGTAGTAGCCCATGGTTGTACCCGTGGATGAACCGTAGTTCGTGTCGGGATTCACCAGCAGGAGGGCGGCATCCTGACTGGGATACACAAGAACCGCATCCACGCTAAACAGGACAACAGACCAGACAAGAAGAACTGAGAATAGAACTAACCACCTTGTACGATTCATAGTGCCTCCCTGCGACTACATCTTTTTTTACGACATAGCTTACTGCTGAGTCAATAATCAACGGTGTGCATTCTGCGTGTCGACTTGCTCCCTGGGGTCTTTTCTGACATTTTGATGCATATGACAGAGAGCGAACAGACACAGACACCGGCCTATTTCTGGTTTGATGCCGAGTTCACGGACCTGGATCCGGCGAAGGCTCACTTGCTTCAGGTCGCCCTCGTGCCGACTGACGTCGAACTGCATCGGTTGCTTCCCGCGGAAGAAGATATTGATCTCTGCGTGCGCCTGCCGGATGGCGCTGAAATCAGCGAGTGGGTTGCGGAAAATCTCGAAAGGCTGGTCAATGTCTGCCGGACAGATCAGGCTCACGATGTGGAGGAAGTGGACCGGACGCTCGCGGCGTATGTGGATTCACTTCTCGGGCCGCCGTCGTCCGAGATGAGCATGCGTCCTGTTCTCGCGGGCAACAGCGTGCACATGGATGTGCAGATGATGCGAAAGCATCTTCCTCTCTTCGCATCCCGCCTGCACTATCGCTTGCTTGATGTTTCGGTGCTGAAGATCCTTTGGCAGGACTGGTATACCGGCGAGGCATTCGATAAGGAAAACGCCAAACTGATCCAGCAGTTCTTCCCCGGGGAAGTGGACCTAACCGGAAAACCGCACGATGCCTACTACGACATAGTCGCGTCGATCGCGGAACTGAACTACTACCGGAGGGTCATGCTCACGCCATAGGCGTGAGCATGCGGTCCAATGTCCAATGTCCCAGGTCCAACGTTGACCTCAGAGCGTAATCTGACGACGGGCTGTGTTCCTCGACTTGGGGCTTGGGACCTTGGACTTTGGACCTACTACTCGCTTCACGAGTAGCACCAGTGCCAAGGTTCGTAGATCACGCCGCGCGGGTTGTTCTTTGGGTAGGAGAGCGTGAAACCGAACGCCCCCGCATGCTTGCTCAGCCACGCAAAAGCCGCAGAATCCTCAAACTCCTCCTCGCACGCTTCACAGCCCGGCGTGTTGATGTCGATCGCGCATCCCGTGTGATGCTCGCTGTACCCCGGTACGGCCATCACTTGAAGAATGTCATCGAGAGGCTGACCTTCCTCGAGCTTCGAGCGAAGGAGCCCGGCCTGATATTCGACACTCCGGAATCCCGAAACAGGCTCAAGAAGCACGCCGTCTCTCTCTGCTGCGTTGCACATGGCAATCCATGACTCCGCTGCGCTCTGTTCCAGCAGGATAGGGTGCCCGTCTTCTTTTGTTCCGATCTGTATGAGGTCTCCGGCGCATGGTTCACGCACAGGCTGGCGGCCCGACAGGAAGTCTGCCGGGATGCCGAGTTCTCTATGTAGTCGAGCAATATCAGTCACGAGACCTCCGCCATTTTCGCCAGACGAAGAAGTAGATCGTTGCGTTCAGTGCGAGTACGAATGAACCAAGCACGATCTGCTGGGTGTTCGTCAGTCCTTCGGGGTAAATCAGGGGAAAGATATAGTGCTCGGTAAAGCTGTCTCCGATCCCGTTCTGCCCCGCCAGAATTCGCAGCTTGTTCTCAAGAGGGGTGAGAGGACAGGTCCAATCCATATATTCAATGATCACACCCCACGCGGCGACCGGAAGATGAAGCCACATCACGCTCAGTTTCCGGAGAACAAGAAATGCACCCGCGATAACAAAGAGAATGAACCCGAAGTGGGCGACCATGATGATGTCGGCAAGCAGGCGATAGATCATGGATTCCTAGATGCCATAGGTAGGGCAAGTTCTCAAGACCTTAGGTGGGGACGGGCCGCTGGACCGTCCGGGGATTCAGCAACGGCGGGTCTAATAGCCCCGCCCTGCCTCCGTGAGTTGCCAATGACCCGTCTAATCCGACTTAAGATCGATAATCCGGATCCCGTGGGCGGGCAGGTCCATGGTTAACAACGCGTCTCTAGCAGTGGCAGGTCTTAGGTCCCTTCCGTCCCATAGGTCCCTTAAGAAGCCCTCACGGCTGACGGGAACCCCTGACAGCGTCGCATCCTTAATCTCTTCTCCCGAGAAGTTTAGCGCGATCAGCAGGCTGTGTCCGTTGTATTGGCGCAGGTAGGTCAGCAGTTGCTTCTCATGGCTGTTCGGAATCGTCTTGAATACTCCATCAGTCAGGGCTTCGTTCTCGCGGCGGAGGTGGCAAAGCTTCTTATAGAACTCGCGCGTCTCGGGATTTCCTTCTTTCCACGGCACCTTGTCCTCGGTGAAGAGATCGGGATAGTCGCTGATGCCGTATTCCTGTCCCGCATAAATCAGCGGGGCCGCCTCAAGCGTGAAAACGAATGCGGCAGCTACTTCGTCGATGGGGTCTGGAAAAGCACTGGTCGTCCGCTCGATGTCGTGATTCTCTGTGAACCGGAGAAGAACCGCGTCTTCCGGATACGTCCGGTCGACTTCTTCGACATATTCCGCAAGTCTCCGGACGGGCTGCTTTCCCGCGCAGACTTCCCATAGAAGAGTTCGGAGATCACCGTTGTAGCTCAGTCCGAAGCCTTGCTCGTGATAGATCGGGCCATCAGCCTCGGCCAGCATGATGATGTCCGGATCGACTTTCTGCAGTTCAGGAATCGCCTCTTCCCAGAAATGGCCCGGAACCATACCTGCGACATCAATCCGGTAGCCGTCGATTCCGCATTCAACCAGCCAGGACTTCATTACATCAACGATCTCGGCACGGACGGCCGGGTTGTCGTAGTTCAGATGCAGTACATCGGACCAGTCATCGATAGGCGGGCGAGGTTTGCCGTGTTCGTCTTGATGATACCAGCTCGGATCCTGTTCCACATAGTGATGATCCCAAGCGGTATGATTGGGTACGAAATCCAGGATGACCTTCATCTCCAATTCATGCGCACGATTCACCAGTTCTCTCAGGTCATCCTTCGTCCCGTTCGCAGGGTCGACGGCCCGGTAGTTCTTAATCGAATAGGGGGATCCGACAGTTCCTTTGCGCTCTTTCTCTCCGATAGGATAGATCGGCATCAGCCAGACCACGTTGACGCCGAGGTCTTTGATTTCGGTGAGCCGCTCGGTGACCTTATCGAGCGTACCTTCTTCGCTGAATTGGCGGACAAAGACTTCGTAGATGACGAGGTCACGAAGTTGATCGGGAGGCAGACCTCCTCCAAGGATTGTCGTATTCATGGTTATGGTCAGCAGGATGGTTACCAGTTGGATTCTTCTGTTGCACATTAGGACGGCTCGAAGTCATCTTCTCGCGACATAGCGTAAGCAATTACCCCGGGAAGATGGTCCGGTTCAATACCTTTCCAGAATATCCGCCACTTTTCGGCGCGATGACTTCCGTCCGCCTGTTTTTCATACCAGTGATTGATCGGATTGTCGGGCCGAGCCCGCCAGAAAATCGATGGGTGCTGGGCAACGATCTCCCGCCACAACTCGTTCGCAAGACCCTCACCCCGCGCCTCGGTGCCGACGGCGAACTTGGAGAGATAGACGCCCGAATCGTGCCGTTCGAGGAGGGCTGCACCCCGGTAGTTTTCCTCAACAAATCCCTCGACCACGCTGTCAAGAAAGGCTTCGCTGGCCATCTTCTTCTTGAAGCTCTCTTCAAAAAGGGCAGCGAGTCTGCCGCGATCCAGTTCCTCTTTGCCCTGTATCCTGAGAATATGACTTCCCCGCCGCACGATACATCCGGCGCCCCGCACCGTGAACAGCTCCTGTAGAAGGTTCCATGGTGAGGCCACCGAGATGTGGATTCCCGGACGGAGTCCGAGTAGATCTCTGACTTCGAGAGCCAGAGCCCTGTCGTCCTCGGCAAGTTCGGCAGGATCCGTTTTCGCGGCATAGTAATATTGAATGTGTTCGCCGCCCCTGTTCCTCAACGCGCCGGCGCCGCGGATGATGTGCACGCGTTTTGCAGTCGCAGGGATCAGTCCGGGCAACATCTCCGCTCGCGCGAGAGAGGGGGCAACCAGAACGGTCGCTTGTTGCTTCGCCTTAGCGTCCGCCACGAAATCCGCCACCTTCTGTACGTCCACTTCCGATCCCGCAATTGACATGATCGAGTATGGATGCTCCGCCGCAGTCAGCAACTCGCGCATGCCCTCCGCATCTTCACCTGTGAGAAGAATCACGGGAAACAGTCCGACCTGAAGTAGAAACTCGATATCGAAATTGAATACGGAGACGACTTCTTCGAAGCCCGCACGCTCCGGGCAGACGATGGCAAAGGCTGCGGTCTGCCCGCCATGAAACTTCTCCAGGTAGAACTCGTACTCCTCCCTCCGCCCGATGCTGTCGAGAAAAAGGCGGATCGTTTTGTTCAGTAATTTTGGCATGGCCGGATTATGGAGAAGAAACCTGAAACCTGAAACTTAAAAAGAGACCTGAGCTCAGTCACATGGAGACTCTGTCATTGCGAGCCGCGCCATATGGCGTGGCGTGGCAATCCAGATCAGGCACATCGGATCGAAAGCCAGGCGGACGCGTTTCTATTTCTCCTCTACCGAAAGACCTCTCAAGAGGCTCTTCTGCTGATGGTCGGTCACGAATGGCGTTTGACTCGTCTGCCCTGCTTCACCTACCTTTCTGCCCCACTAAAGCGCTTCTTCAGTTCGATCTTAACGGGCGGGTGCCAGTGCCAGCTGAAAAGCGATTTCTTCTCAGTCGTAGGGAGCGATGAAGGAGACACACAGTATGACGTCGATCGTCACGAGCGCCCGACGGTTTCTGAGGCGGCGCAACTACCTTGTGGCCGCATTCAGTCTGGCCCTGCTGATTCGACTTATCTACCTGGCCGAGAGCGCAGACAACCCCACCTTCCGGGCGCCCATCGTGGACTCGCAGGCCTACCATGAGCTTGCCGTTCGCATCGCCGGTGGCTGGGCCGGTGGCGATGAGTTGTTCTGGCAGCCGGTTTTCTACCCCTTCTTTCTTGGCCGCGTCTACCGAGTTTTCGGGCCCTGTCCTACGTGTGCGCGCGTCTTGCAGGCGGCATTGGGTGCGATCTCCTGTGTGCTGGCTGCTCTTGCGGCCCGATTCATCTTCACGCGTCGGGAGGGGTGGCTGACCGGCTTGATGCTGGCTCTCTACGGGCCCTTGATCTTCTTTGAGACGGAACTGATCGGGGAGGGGTGGGCGGTGTTCTGGAGCACCGCACTGCTTCTACTACTGGTGCTGGCGGCACGGCGCCCAGCCCCCCTGTTACTGGCGACCGCGAGCGTGTGCGCGGCAGGTGCCACTCTCACGCGCCCGCCTCTTCTGGTTTGGTGTGCCGTGGCTCTGTTAGGACTGATCATTCGGCTCTGGCAACGCGAGGAACGGGTCGATGCGTTTGCCGGGTCGATCATGGTGACGGTGCCTTTTGCCATAATCCTGTGTCTGCTGGCTTCCTTCAATCGCCAGCAGACAGGGCACTATGGTGTGCTGCCTCACAGCGCGGGGATCAATCTCTATGTGGGCAACAACCCGGATTGGATCGGGACGATAACGGCTCGACCGGGCCTGGCATGGGAAGCCCTGTCCCGTGAGTCGGTCGAGGCTGGAATCACCAATGTCTGGGAAGCATCGACATTCTTCAGGGGACGAGCGCTTGCTTATGCCCGTCAGCAGACACGGTCCTTTGTGACGGGTCTGGCCTGGAAGGCGCTCCGTTTCGTCAACGGCCGTGAACTGCCCCGCAATGTGGACCTGTACCTCTTCCGGAAGTGGTCCCTTGTGCTGAGATGCCTGGTTTGGAAGGCGGGCGGCTTCGGCATGCCGTTCGGCCTGCTGTTGCCCTTGTCCCTGCTCGGGCTGCTCCTCCACCGTCGCCGCATCCCGTGGCCGGTTTGGTCGTTCCTGCTGACCTATCCTGTCGTCATTGTTCTCTACTTCGTGTCGGCTCGCTACCGCGTCGTTGCTGTCCCGTTCCTGGTTGTTCCAGCCGCGGCCGGCGTCACCTCGATGGCCTCCCTCGTTCGTAACCGATTGTGGTCGCGCCTGGTGCCGGCGCTCCTCTTCCTGCTGGCCGTGGGATCCCTCTTTGCCTGGCCCCGTTCGTTTGCCGAAGAACGAACCGACTACGAGGCGGAGATGTACCGTGCGTTGGGGCGCGTCCACTATCAGTCAGGTCGGCTGGAGGATGCGCGAGCCAGTCTCGAGCGCGCCCTGGCTCTGGCCCCGGACATGGCCGAAGCCCTCATCGACATGGGTAACGTGATGGCTGATCTTGGTGACAAGCACGAAGCGTTGGCCCTCGCCCGGCAGGCCTTGGCCGCAAACCCGGGGCATCCGGGCTACCTCTATAACGTCGGAACCCTTCTTCTTGAACTAGGGGATATTCCGCAGGCGGAGAGACGCCTGCGTGCGGCAGTTGAAGGCGACGCCGCCAACCTCAATGCCCGGGTCAATCTTGCCGTCTGCCTGCTTCGCCTGAACAGGCCCGCCGAGGCTCGTGCGGAAGCCGAGGCCGTGCTGGCGGCCTCCCCGGGACATGCGCGCGCCTTGGAG
>JAHIZV010000121.1 GCA_018814445.1 Verrucomicrobiota bacterium
AGTCTTTGCCGACGGGTTCGCGGGAGCGAAGCGCATCTTGTCGTCCAATGACGCTGAACATCGCCCAATGGGGCTCGCGGTCGGACCCGGGGGATCTCTCTACATCTCGGATTCGTGCAAAGGCCGAATATGGCGTGTGTCATGGCACGCGCATCAGCGTCGCCTTAAAGATGTTACCGCCAGCGCAGACTTGTAAAAATGGAGCGAGAGCTCTACGATGCGCGGACTATTCCCATCGCGGAACAGATTGGAACCGTAGTCGTATGAAGCGACTTTCGATTAAATTAAGGGGTGCATCATGAGCGATCGGACCAAATACCTTCTCGACGAAAAAGACCTTCCCGAAGTCTGGTACAATATCGCCGCGGACTTCTCGGAACCCATGCCGCCCGTGCTGCATCCCGGAACCGGCGAACCGATCGGACCCGCAGACCTCGCGCCGCTCTTTCCCATGGCGCTGATCCAGCAGGAAGTCTCAACCGAACGCTATATCGATATTCCGGGAGAAGTCCTCTCCATCTACCGGCAATGGCGGCCATCGCCCCTGTTCAGGGCCCGCCGCCTCGAGAAGGCTCTCGATACGCCTGCACGCATCTACTACAAGTACGAAGGCGTGAGCCCGGCCGGATCTCACAAGCCCAATACCGCCGTCGCCCAGGCTTACTACAACAAAGCTGAAGGCATCACAAAACTTTCGACGGAAACGGGCGCCGGCCAATGGGGGTCAGCTCTCGCCATGGCATGTGCATTCTTTGAAATGGAATGCAAGGTCTTCATGGTGCGCGTGAGCTATGATCAGAAGCCTTACCGTCGCGGCCTGATCGAAAGTTATGGCGCCAAGGTTACGGCGAGTCCGAGCGAGGAAACAAATGCCGGGCGGGCCATTCTGCAGCACGATCCCGATTGTCGCGGCTCTCTTGGCATCGCGATTTCGGAGGCCGTCGAAGTCGCGGCCACGAACGAGGATACGAAGTACGCCCTTGGCAGCGTTCTCAATCATGTCCTTCTGCATCAGTCCGTGATCGGCGAAGAGTGCTTGAAGCAATTTGAACTTGCGGACGACTATCCCGATATAGTCATCGGCTGCACCGGAGGCGGGTCCAACTTCGCGGGCCTCGCGTTTCCGTTCATAGGGCGCAAACTGCGCGGCGAACAGGATGTGCGGGTTATCGCCGTGGAACCGACCGCGTGCCCGACGCTTACAAAAGGCCCCTATGCATACGACTTCGGCGACACCGCACACCTGACGCCGCTGGTGAAGATGCACACGCTGGGCAGCACGTTCGTCCCGCCGGGTATTCACGCGGGCGGACTCAGATATCACGGCATGGCGCCGCTCGTCAGCTACGTCTGCGAGAAAGGCCTCGCCGAAGCAACCGCGATCCATCAGCTCGAGGCGTTCGCCGCAGGTATTCAGTTTGCCCGGACCGAAGGCATTCTGCCCGCGCCGGAAGCGAACCATGCGGTGTGTACAGCCATCAACGAGGCGCTCAAATGCAAAGAAGCGGGCGAGGACAAGGCGATCGTATTCAACCTGTCCGGGCACGGGCACTTTGACATTCAGTCCTACATGGATTACCTCGCCGGCAAACTGCATGACTACGAGTACCCGGAGCACGAAATTGCCATGGCGCTTGCGGGTCTTCCGAGTGTCGCGCAGAAAGCTAACGCATAGGAAATGCTTCCACCCCAAGGCCCGGTGTGGGGGCGTGGGAGAAAGGAAGAGAACTTCCAGACCTTGGAAGTTTCTGTGCGCGTTTTTCCAGGCATTGGAAGCTCTGTGAGAAGCGCGACGCGTGAAGTCCCTGCTCCCCATCAAACGAAAGCGAGGGGTTTGTTCTACCCAGGTTGGGCATCAAGCAAATCGCGAACGAGTCCGGGCATGGCGTCAATATCCCGGCCGAGAACAGTCTCGTACGCACGCGAACTCTTCACAAGAATAGACAGAGCTTCAAAATGCCGGGCGGATACCCCGGGATGCGAGGCCAGCAGACTGTTGGGAAGAATGCGGCAAAGGGCGGCTGTGGCCGATAGGGGGTGGAAAGTGGTCCGATCCGCATCGGCGAGCGCGGGGAAGAGAATGAGTCCGGGAAGAGCAGAGACCTCGCATGTGTCCGGGAAGAGCGCTTTGGCGGGGACTCGCAGCTTGCGCCTGGTGAAGGAGCTCTGATCAACGCGCTCCCGAAGCGTCGGCAGTATGGCGAGTGTCTCCCGGGTGACCGCCATGTCCCGCGGGTAGGCGCCGAGCGTGGCGCTTTCTCCCGCCTGCCAGACAAAGACGCGGTCTTCACTCAGGAACCCGAATCCATGGTCAGCCAGATTCAGGCACGTGGTGGTCTTCCCCGATCCAGACTTCCCCGTCACAAGGACGGCTCTTCCGGCGTGCGCCACGCAGCCGGCGTGCAGCCAGAACAGGCCCTGACCCCGCAGCATCTCGATCGTCAACAGTTGCAGGACGAGATGCTCTATCAGCCAGGGACGGTACGTCTCTGGCTCGTGAAGGAAGCCCACGCAAATACCTCGTTCCAAGTCATAGGCCGCGCCGCCCATAGGCAGGAACTCGTAGAAGTTGATGCTCTCAAGGCGCGCGAATCGCATGTCAATGCCGTAGGCCTCACGGGGATCAATGATCTCGTGGCTCGAAGCCGGCAGGACGTATGCCTCCCGAGGAACCGTCCACTGCTTTCGAGAGGTCAGGACCAGCCTTATCTGACGAGAGGTCTGTGGCGGGCGCTCGGGGAATACGCCGAGCAGTCGGGCTGCGCATTCCAGCGGATAGGAGTGGTCGGTAACAATTCGAACTGCCACGCCATGCACATCCCAGGTCCGCTCCGAGAAAGAGCCATCCTGACGAGCGAGCAGTTCGTCGGCGAGGGCGTTCAGGTCATCCAGAGGAAACGATGGAGGCTGCGCGGGCATGATGGGTTTCTTGAATAGCGAAACGGGCCACGCGAAGCGCGTGACCCGTTTCAAGATACAAACAAGACTCAGCCGTCTAATCCAGCGGCGAGCCACCGGTCACATCTGTGAGAGCCGGATACTCGATTACCTCAGGAGCTTGATACTCTTTCATTTCCTTCTCCCTATTTGTGCGGTGCGGACTTACTACCACACCTGACATTGGCAAAGGATGGTCAAGTCGCCCTGAGATGTAAAGAAGAAAGCCGATTTTTCACCCCCGTTCCGACACCCATCCGGCGGTCCCCTCTGGAGGCCATAAAGGCGGTGGTCAGGGCGATTTGGGCGGCATGCCGCGGCATGCCCGGGTCTTCCCGTTAGGCTCTGTGGCGATTTGATCGGTAAGCTCAACACTCACGCGCATGCCCGGCAGGCGTGCTTCAAGACGGGACCGTACGTCGTCGACGTTGCCGGGGCCGATTCCAAGGCACAACCGCACCAGGACGCGGTCCCGCGCCTGCTGTTCAAATTGGAATCCCAGGAGGTTCTCCTCCATGCCCGTGAGCGCTCGCTCCAATTCCACGAAACGCAGGACTTCGCCCGCAGGTGTGAGAATAGCGTCTCCAGTCCGTCCTGAGACGCAGGCAAGATGCGGGATCTCGTTGCCGCATGAACAACGCGTCTCGCTCCAGGCGGCGTAGTCCCCGGTTCGAACCTGGATGAGCGGGCGGGCGGAACTGAAGAAGTTCGTGGCCACCACTTCGCCTTCCTGCCCGGGCTTAGCGGGTCCGGACTCCGTGAGGATTCTCACATGGGCACCGGCGCACAGGTGCAGTGATCCTTTTTCGCATTCGGCGGCCATCTGTCCGTAGTCAGTGGCGGCGTAGCGATTGACCACGCGGGCTCCCAAGGCCTGTTCGATCGTCCTTCGCACGGACGCAGGCAACGGCTCGCCGCCGGTTACGAAGAGCCGCCGCGGAGGCAGAGTCACACCTCGCCGACGGGCCAGCACGACCGCCCGCCAGACGGGCCAGGGATAACCTCGCACGATTTGCTCAGTTCCTTCTCGCAGGGCGTCCAGGCGCGCCTCGGTTGTGGCGTCCGAATCGATCATTCGCACGCGCCCAAACAGTCGGTGTCCGCCGCGGGAGTGGGTATCGGGCGGAAGAAACCAGAGGGCGCGCTCATACCAGCGCACACCGCGACCACGCATCACCGCCAGGACCGTAGCCCGCAAGCGGATGTCGTCGATCGAGAAGTAAGGCATGAGAAATGGATTACCCGAAGTGCCACCGGTCTGGTGCGATATCGGCACCTCGGCGGGGTGCGTTGTCATGATCTTTTCGAGCGGGACGCTTCGCCAGGTTGCACGATCGATGACGGGCAGCCGGGCCAAGTCATCCAATTCGATATCGGGGTCCGGCTGGACTCCACTTTCTTCCCACAAGGAGCGGTAGAAATCCGAGCCGGCCAGGGCGTTTTTGACTAGACGGCGGGCATGGCAGGTTTGGGCATGACGCCATTCGGCAAGCGAACGGTTGTGGCGGACAAATCGTTCTGCAAGGGGGACGGCAAGAAGGGTGTTGAGTACTCCACTCACCGGATTTGGAGCAGGCCGAGGTCCAACATCTTCCGCGTAAACGCCTCGGCGTCGGCTGCAGCCACGGCGGGATCCACGGAGAACTCCTGACAGATGGCCGGAAGGACATCCGCGTACGACTTGCCCTCCCCATAGAGCTGCCAGATGAAAGTGCCCACTGGATTGAGTCCGAAGTAAGCGCCTGTCCGCACGTTCAGCAGGGCTGCCTCTCCGGAAACAATGGTGCTGTTGACGTCAGCCGCCACAACGAAACAATTTTTCTCGCTGAAATCCATGGTGGCGATGATTACTACACACGCGCGCAGGGGTGTCAAGAATGCAGACTCGTCGGCTCAGCACCCGGGTGCCGATAGACAACCGTTAGCTTCAGCGGGCGGTCATCTTCCTCACGAAAAGGTAGGCCGTCGACTTCGACCCAGGCATGGCCATCCAGTCCGGTTGCCGATGCCGTGCGCTCCACGCCGATAACCAGGACGGCTGCGCGACCCGCTGCTCGGAGGAGGTGGTAGCGAAGAATCGCTCTTCGCATGCAATACCGGAAGGGCGCCACGCGAAGCACGGCCGCCAAGGCGTCGGCCTGAGCGAGCGCTTGGGCGAGCGCATCACCATTTGTCACTTCGTGAGGCGGCCCTTCCGCCACCAACGCCAGGGCTGGCAACCCCATCTTCCGATAAGCGTCAGCCGCCTTGTGTAAGACGCCAACCAGACCACGCAATCGTCTTCGGTCCGCGGAGACAATGCATGCCCGCACCAAAACAGCAACATGGAGAATGAGGTTCTTTGTTTTTTGGAGGAGGGACACGGTCAGTCTCCATCCGCCATGACACATCGTCGCTTGAGGGAGCCTGCCCTGAGGTATGCACCCACCTGCGCGAGATCACCCATTCTGGCAAGGCACTGGGCAAGGAGCAGATCGATATTGGGATCATCGGCGTAATCTCTCCGGTCGACCTCGAGAAGCGGCACCGCCATCTTAGCATAACCTGCAGCCTGTGACATTTTGTCCAGCTCGTGAGCCGCCCGGCTCATGGCGGCCAGGATCGCGCCGTTCTCCGGCAGGCATTGATTTGCCTCCCCGTAGCACTGCAGAGCCTCCCCGAACTTATGCCGGCTCTCCGCACGGGCACCCCGACAGTAGAGACGATGGGCGTCAAGGATCGGATCAACCTTCCGGTCGATCAGTTTCTTTGCCCGCACTAAATCGCGTTCCGGGTGGGGGAGGCTCTCGTCCTTTGACTTCAGATCGGCCACCAGTTCGCCGAGGAAATCCCAGTACGCATCCAAGGCTGCCCTCCAGAAGAAAGCATTGGTCAACTTGCGGCTTTTCCTCACGTAGTACTCCCGGATCCGCTCGACAAGCCGAGTCCTCTCATCGGCGAAGCGGAAGCCACTGCGCGAGTCGCGCCGGGGAACGAGCAGGCCATCTCGCTTGAGCCGCTGGGCGTACGGAAGCAGTTCGTCGAATATCTTCACCGGGCCGCCCAGAATTGCTCGCCGCCAGCATCGGGGCAGCGGCCCGAGGTTGAGCATCTGTTCCTCGATATCCTCCGGCGTGGTCCATGCGGTGTTGCCGAGGAAACCATGGGACGGCACTGAAGACGCGAAGTATCCCTCGTAATCCTGCGCCAGTTTCTCCAGCACATGGATCGCCTCAATGTTCTGCTCCACCGACTGCTCCTTCGCGTAAATCGACAAATGCCTATCGCTGAAACTCTCAAAACCCACCTGCCAGAGAGCAATCTGGAACCCCTTCTCCCGGGCCATCTCCAACGCCTCCCGCAGCGTTTTTTGGGAGCGGAGAACCCATTCCACCCGGGACCGGATCCGGAGCTGGCGCAGCGTCAATCCACGTTCCAACGTCTGTTGAAGCAGCTGTTGAAGAAAACGGAAAGGCTGCTCACTGCCGATCGCAAAACGGTCGAATCCGTACGTCTCCTGCAAGTAGGTCATCTGCTCAAGCAGCAATTCCAACGTCACGTTGAGAGGCGCACCTGCGTAGAGACCGTAGGTGCAGAAACTGCATCCGCCCGTAAGCCGCTGTTCGCGGAGACCCGCGAATCGACTTCGCGCGGCGTCGGTAAAGGAGTAGCGGGTAGAGTGGAGTTCCAGGTCCGCCTCGTTGCCTGCCGGAGCCTTCACGCGACAGGGGCAGCCCAGGTCGGCCACGAGAGTCGGCGGCGCACCCCGTTCACTCAGCGCGGGTGTAGGGCCTCGGAAACCAAGGTATTCCCAATCCACCATGGGCGTGAACGGACGGAGCTCCCGCGTCAGTGAAAGATCAATGGTCCCGGCGGTGCAGTCGATGACGGATCCCTCTGCTGTTGATCGCTTGTAGAAAAGGTTCGGCACCTCCTCAATGGGCATCTTTCCCTGCAGGGCGGAGACCAGGGCGCGCAGGCTGTCTCGACCGGCTCCGACGATCCCGAAATCGACCTCGGTTTTCGTGAAGATATCGAGGAATCCGTTTCCTCCGACCACGATTTTCGTGTCAGGCGACGAAGCCTTCACCCGGCGGACGATTCCATAGGGCGCCATGTGTTCAATGGCCAGCAGGTCGAAATGCTGCTCACTTAGCAGACGCGCCAACTCACTCAGCCGGGCAGCGTTCACACAGATACATCTTACCCGGCAGTCGGCAGCCTCCAAGTCCGGCACGAACAGGGGCATGTTCATGTGCGGGAGTTGAAGCTTGTGCTGACACTGGATGAAGCAGACGGAGAATTTCATGCTATCGAGGTTACCCGAGGCTGATGGACAGGGCAAGGATGGAGACCCGGATGCCCTCCGGGCCTCGCGGGGGCATGCTCTGCCCGCCCAGGATAGCGCACACCGAAAGAGGAATCGGGCTGTACTTACTCGATATCTGATCTCAATTCAGCGGGTTTGCTCCGGAGGATCTGGAGAACACTTTGGATCTCCTTCTTGCGGATGATACGAAGTAGGTAGGCGAAAGCGACTATCATAAGATTGCCGACCAGGAATGCCACGATCCGCCACGTCAGGGAAAGATCAAGGAATCCAACGGCACAGACCGGGACAAGGAGAAGGACCGCAAGACAGTATGACCGCAGCGAGTAGTTGATCCGCGTTTGCAGGCGAATGGTGAAGTAGACCGCGTACGCCGCGGCGCTGACGGCGAAGGCGATACAGCACCCCAGGCTCCCCATGACCCGAACAAGCGGCACGCTCAGCAGTACAAAACACACTAGCCGGATGAGGCCCGCTTCCATGGTGAAGCGCGGTTTCTTGACGACCAACGACAGGATCAGGGCCACAACACCGGGCACGGTGAGCAGCACGCTGACGGACACGACTTTCAGGTGAGGGCCGACCGATGCAAACGGGGAACCAAACGCAAGGGGCACGATCTGATCCGCCAGCAGAAACGCACCTGTGACAACGGGGGCCGCCAACACGGTCAACGTGCGCAGGATTCTCCCAATCCATTGTCGAAGCAGTTCATACTCTCCCCGGGTTTCCAACTGGCCCAGAAAAGGGACCATGCTGTGAACAAGTTGGACCAGTGCCGCTTCGGCCGCGAGAAATATACTCATGCAGAGGCCGTAGTACCCGACCTCAGCGTAGTCTCCCGACACGAGCCGCACGATCAGATTGCCGCTCTGCCGGAAGGTCGCCCCAAGAAGCTGTCCGGCAAAGAAAACAAGCCCGAATTTCAGCATCGGCGCCAGGTATTTGAAATCGGGAATGAAATGCCGCGCGCTGAAAAAGCTCCGGGCCAGATAGACACCGACGAGCAGTACAATCACCTCGGCAACAAGGATTCCGCCGACCGCGCCGGCCAACCCCCCCCAATGATACCCGAGCGGAATAGTGATAAGAGAAAGCCATCTGCGAGTCAGGTAATTCATCCCCCAGATGGAAGCCCGGTTGAGCCCAAGAAACAGGGCGAACACTTTCTCGGTCGACGCCGCGAGTACAATATAAAACGCGATGACCAACAGCGTGGATCCGGCCACATCCTTAATGACGGAAGCAGATACGGCCATGAAGACGGCTGCCGATACAAGCGATCCGGCCAGGCGCAAAGACAGGATATTGCAGAAGAGCCGTTTCACCCCGTCTTCATTTGACTCAAGAATGATATCCGAAAGATAGCGGCTGATAATCGAATTGAATCCAAGCTCAGTCAGGAGAAGGCACCAGATAGCGATTGAAAACATAAGCGCGAATCGGCCATATGTATCCGCGCCCATCAATCTCGGGACTATCACGGCAAACAGCAGCCCGCTGGCCACGAGCCCTACCCTCTGGAGAGCGATAAGCGAAGTGTGACGCACCATGCTGTTCTGTTCGTTCTTCATTTGCCCGCCCGATGATACGGATTCACAAAGATTCGGTAGGATCGCTGGACTACTCCGCTGACAATGAACCACGGAAGATTCCAGAGGCGCCGCAGGCACAGTGCGTACTGCAGGTACCGCGGAAAGCTGATGCGCGGGGACGGCCGCTGCCTCTTAACCCTCTTGAAGCAAAACCAGAGCATCGGCAGAATCCCCAGGTATTTCTGTGTTCTCATTTTGACGCGGTGTTCATGTCTATCGGCAAACGTTGGCCGCAGAGCAAGGACCGTCCTGATTTTCTCCTGCGGAATATCCGCGTCGAGGTAGACCTGCATCGCCGCGACCGCTTCCTGAACCGGGGCAACCAACCGCATCTCTTCCGCCAGTTCGGTGATCGCATTCCAATCGATCCGGTCGCCAGAGGACGAAAGAATCTTCCCCGCGTCGGCAAACCATCTCAGCGGCGGAACATGATACGTGCTGAGCCCGTAGATCATCACGTGAAAGAGCAGGTGGGTCGGACACAACGCTTTGATCGTGAGCCCTTCCACGTCGGTAGTCTCCGCGGCCGCCCACCATCGTTCGTCGGCTTCCGCCCGGCAGTCCTCCAGCAACAGATGCCAATGAAGATCGAGCCGGTGCCCCGACCGGTTTGTGAAGAAGGTCGAATTCCTGACTGGAATCAGGTTCTCCGGGGTGGGCGACTGGGTAATCCATCCATCCTCACGGAGTCTTCTCATCGCGTCCGCCGCCGCGTCGGGCCGAACGAGTACGTCCACATCGTTCATCGGCCGACTCCCCGCATCACCGTAATACTGCGAGAGCAGGTGCAGTCCTTTGAGGGCCATCGTCTCGATTCCGGAGTCCGCCAGATCGGCGAGGGCTGTGGTCGTAGTTTCCAGAATGATCCTGTTTTTCGACCAGGTGTGCCGGTAGTAACCCTTGATCCGACCCGCACTGCGCGACACGTCTTCCGTCTGCTCCCTCAGATTGACGTAAAGGAGCGGAAGCAGGCGTGACGAGTTCGGGTCCAGCGTCTGAATATCAATGCTCTTGTCCCATGCTCTCGCCGCACTCAGCGCCTCATCGCCTTTCTTGAGGCACGCGCGGAGCAGCAGCACGTGCTCCCTCGTCAGGCGGCAACCTTTGATCCAGTGATGGGAGTTCATGCTCTTCAATCATAGCCTTCGGCAGATCGCCTTCTGTCGAGCGCCGCCTTGATCTGGCGCACATAGGATTGCTGGATCTCTGCCTTTTCCCGCACACCGATGTTGTCGGAATGGACCCGCCTCCGGAGAAGCACTTCGGGACAGATGGTCTCGCGCAGATCCAGAGATCGCGCGTGAATGAGCCACTCCACAAACTCTGCCGCCTTTGGTCCCGCCTCGAAAAAACCCACCCGGAAGAACGAGTCCCTCCGGATGAGCAGAGAGCCCGGAACGACGCCGGGAATAGGATCGCGATCCGAATTCGAAACGCCGTCATGAAAGTTGGTCATATGCGCGAAGACCATGTCAAGAGAAGGATTCTCAATGAACTTCTGCATCTCGATCTCGAACCTGCGTTCATGCGCGATGTCATCGGCATCCATGAATCCGAGAAAGTCGCCGCTGGATTTCTCCACGCCCATGTTGCGTGCAGGGGCAATTCCGCGCTGTTCTCGCGAACAGCAGAAGAGCCTGTCTCCGTAAGATTGGACGATGTCGAGAGTTTCATCGGTGGAGCCGTTATTGACAACGATCAGTTCCAGATTGGGATAGGTTTGAGAGAGTATGGAGTCGATGGCTTCGCGTATAAATCGTCCCGCGTTGTATGCTGGCATGACTACGCTGATAAGCGGGTGTGCTTCGTTCATGCTTTCCCGCCTTCAGCCTTCTTCCGCCTCACCGAGTTTGCTATTGCGGTAAAGAGGTCCCTTCGGCTGACATCGATACGCTTCGACTCGTTGTCAGGATGAATGCGCTTTCTAAGAAGAATGTCTTTGAGAATAACGACGCGGATATTTTTGTCGGTCGCGCGCGCAAACCAGTCGGAGTCGCTTCCATTGATGAAAGAGGGGTCGAACGGACCGACCTGTTTTATCACTTCGCGTCTCACCATCAGCGTTCCGGGGAGATACCCGGTATGAATACCAAGATCAAACACGGGAACGGCCCAGAGCGGCATGTCGCATCCTTCCTCCAGAAAAAGTTCCTGCTGTCCCAGCACGTAACCGACATCGGGGTGCTCACGCAGACAGGCCACCTGGACAGAAGTCTTATTACCGGGCCAGATATCATCCTGATCGAGATACGTGATGAACTCGCCGTGTGAGGCGGCGAAAGCGACGTTTCGCGCCGCGGCAACACCGGCGTTCTGCTGGCGTATCAACGTGACGCCTTCGAACGACTCTGCGATCTCCGCGCTCCCGTCCGTCGACCCATCGTCTATAACAATGACCTCAAGCGGGTCATAGTCCTGCGCGAACACGCTCTCCAGCGCCTCCCTCAGGTGTTCTTCGCCGTTGTACGTCGCAATGATTGCGGTAACCAGAGGATTCACTTTTTCTGCATCTCCCCGATAAGAGTCTGAATCTGCTTCAAGGCTACCTCTTTTGAGAATTGATCTTTCACCCGCAATCGTGACTTTTTCGAAATCATGTCCCACAACGCTTCTTCAGAATACAGCTTTATCGTCTGACGCGCAAAGTCCGCAGGGGAATCCGCCACGAGAACTTCTTCGCCATCACGAAAAGGCAATCCTTCCAGCGCGACTGAGGTTCCGACCACCGGAATTCCGAAAGCCATGCTTTGCAGGACTTTCCCCTTAAGGCCCGCCCCGAAACGCAACGGGACTACGGCAACACGTGATGTCTGAAGGTATGGCTCAACGCTCTCCACATAGCCGGTGACATTGATCGATGGGGAAGCGAGACCCTGAATCTGGTCGGGGGGCGCATGCCCAACCACGTGAAAGCGGGCGCCCGGAATCTCGCGCAGTATCAGCGGAAACACGTTCCGAGCAAAGAACTCTACCGCGTCTATGTTCGGGTAGTGAGTGAAACCGCCAACAAAAACAAAGTCGCGGCGCTCACTGAACGGCGAGACCTCCAGCGCTACCTCATGTATCGGCGACAACACGTGCACGTTGGCTTCCGGACATTCCTGAGCTAAGACTTCGCGTTCCGCCGGACTGATTACGATAACGGCGTCCGCTTGGCGGCACAGGTCGGACTCGGTCTTCTTCGTTTCGAGCGCCTGCTGCAGCATGGGCAGATTCCGCGTCACCTTCGCGGTCCGGTATTCACGCAGGTAATGCAGATCAACAAGGTCAAACACAACGCGCGTATCCGGCGCACACTCGCGAATCGTTGCAAGGTGTCGCCCCGCCACCTCGGCACGGCTGATCACCACCAGATCATACTTCGAGGCGTTCTCTTTCAGGTACTCATTCAGAGCCTGACGGCCCCGCGCAGGCACGACCTCAACCCCGACCGCAGCGATATTCTCCGCGTAATGACCCTTATCAGCAGGCGCCTCAGCAGTAAAAGTAACCCGACAGCCCGCAGCAAGAAGAAGCTCCAGAACCCCGAACATACGGGCAGACCCGTAGTCTCGATCGGGTGTCAGGACGTAAAGATCTATAACCAGGACATTCACAGCGGATGTATTCAACATCATCCACGCTGTTTGATAAAGCCCGCGATGGTGCGATGATCACGAGGAATCGAAGGTAAATCCACCCCCGAATCTCTTCTCTTCCCAGTAGATTCGGCATCCTGCCGAATCATAAGCCGGCGAGATGCCGACTCTATATGCCCTCCAGAGGAAGGGACCTTGTTTTTAGTGATCCCGGGTTCCCTCTTACATTGACGATACGGGACAGTTGTCTGCATCTGCGGACGTTATGCCACTGTTGGGCGACTCTCTGTTCGCATCCCCTTTGACAGGATATGCGGATTCTCGCGACATGACAGATTCCCGATATCGGGTGTGGGTCACAACTATTTCTTGACGAGGGGGGGGGGCGTGCAGGCTATACATTCATCACTGAACTCGATGTCGTATCAGGGAGCTTAGCAGGAACTTATGAAGACAACACTACAATGGGCTACTCGTCATAGCGGTTCCGTCGTAGTCGCGGCTGTCATGGCTGTCATCTTCTCGGTCAGTTTTACTCTGTCGGGTGCCGACGTTGATCGGGTTGGATCGAGAGTCGACGTCCATTCTTTCGATGGGCTAAAGGAAATCCTGGCCGAGTACTTGGCGTTCCGAGAAGAATTCCATCCCCTTGTCGTCCCAACGGCTGAAATGGCAGCGATGGTGGAGGGCGATAGCAGCAGGCTGCCTATTTCGACGTGGCAGAATGACCGTGACTGGTACTGGCACTTTTCCGGGGGCAGAGTCGTCTTTGATGAGAATTCCCTCAATCTGACGACGTTGTCGCATCTAGTGGAAGTTGTGGTCTACGAAGATATGGTGAGTTCTCAGTTGATTGTGCTTGGCGTTGGTGAAAAAGGCACCGTGAGTGAGATCGGCACCGTCAAGTCTCCGGCTTGGCCTACTTGGCAAGACATGACATCCATTGCGGATGAATTGTCAAAACGGCGCATCGTGTGGCATGCAAAGGTGAGTCGATCTTCTGATGTTGCGCGATCCGCGTCTCTTCAGGAGGCGGATCCAGAAGGTGGCGGGGGCAGCATGATGATGACCTGGCAGGGCGGGAGCGTGGAAGCTCTGCAGGTTGTCGGGATGGTGCAGGACGCCGAGAATGTGACGTTGACCGTTGCCTACCCCGACACGTTCGATGAGAACATGGATATCTTTCTGCGATCCGATATGTCTGCCCGCTGGGAACTGTTCGCCACTAACGTGCTGTACGACAGTGAGAACAATTTCATCACGTGGACCACAAACCTCAATCAGGGAAGTCGCGCATTTCTGCTGGTGGGTATCAGAGATGTTGACGGTGACGGCCTGCCGAACAGTTGGGAAGACGAGTATGGCATGAACATGTGGAGTTCGCTTGGAACGAACGGGGCCGCCGGAGATGCCGACATCGACGGCTTCACGAATCTGGAGGAATATGAGGCGGGGAGCGACCCCAATGACCCTGAAGACGGCGCAGGACCTGCTCTGTACGTGAATGATGCAACTGGCGACGATTCTGGGAATGACGGAAGTTACTACCAGCCTTTTAAGACTATCAGCAAAGGCATAGCTACAGCTCAGGCTGGCGACCGAGTACTGGTTGACTCAGGCGTCTATATGGGGTCGCTCAACCGTGATCTGGACTTCAACGGGAAAGCCATTCAGGTGCAGTCTCTCGCGGCTGCTTCGAATACAGTGATCAACTGCGAGGGGGCAGGCCGGGGTTTCGTTTTTCAGTCGGACGAAGGAACAGGCAGTGTGTTGAAGGACATCACCATCATGGGTGGGTTTGCTCAAGAGGGTGGAGCCGTGTACTGCCTGGAATCCAGTCCCAGTCTGAAGGGATGTATTCTTATGGGCAATAGCGCGGATGTTGCTGGAGGAGCTATCTACATCAAAGGCGGGGCACCCGATATTCGCGAATGTCAAATACTGGCCAATACGGCTGGTCAGAAAGGCGGAGGAATCTGCGCCGAAGCAAACCTGTTCCTGACCCAGCAAACACCCATCGTATTCGAGAGTATCGGATCGTCTCCGGTTTTGAGGAAGTGTTTCATCTCCGGCAATGAGGCGGCGGAAGGCGGCGGCATTTATCTTGCAGACTCCACGACTGCGAATCCCTATCTGGCGCCGGAAGATCATCATCGCGGCACCCCTGACATTCGCCAATGTACGCTGACGCGAAACAGCTCGCTTGCGGACGCGGCATTGAGCGTCCACCAGAATATTCAACTCGCTTTGGTGAATTGCATCATAGCGAACAACTACGCTGGAGGAATCCTCCATGTTTCGGCGGACACAGACGTTGTGAACTGCACCATTACAGGTAATCATCTGTCTGGTACCAATGTGACCGTCAATCACAACGGAATCGACTATTACTACTCCATGGGCTCAGGAATTCGCGCGAGCGAGAACATATACGACCAGGGCGAGATTGTTGTTAATAACAGCGTCATATGGGGAAACGAACCGGCGTATCACCAGCTTTCAGCGGCAACATCGGCCGACCATTTGGAAGTAGCGTATTCCGCGCACAGCGATAACTTCCCAGTCTTGGCCGGTGGTTTCAATCCGTACTATCTGATTCTTGGTGACGGTCGCATCACTTCCGATCCACTCGTCACGCGAGATGGACATCTTCAGGATGGCTCGCCCTGTGAAGATGGAGCCCATCCGTTTCTGACGCCGGGGTGGGATATCAATGGCGAACCGCGCCCGGGTGATCTGGAGTGGGGTGATATGGGTGCGGACGAGTTTATCGACGGCGATACAGATGGCATCGCCAACTGGTGGGAGGAAAAGCACTTTGGCGACCCCACATCTGCTCAGCCTTCCGGCAACGGGGATGGGGACTCCTTTGACAACCTGGAGGAGTACGAGCACTCAACCAACCCATACTCTGGCGATACCGATGGAGATTCATTGAATGACGACGATGAGATCTACGTCTACAATACAGACCCGGATAATTGGGACAGCGATGAAGATCTCATCCCGGACGGAGATGAAGTAACATACGGCTTCGATCCGGCGGTATGGGATGATTTGAACGCAGATCCCGATACAGATGGTCTGAGTACGCTGGACGAGCTACGCTACGGTTCTGACCCGAGCGTAACTGACACGGATGGAGATACGGTTGATGACGGTGATGAAGTGGATCAGGGGAGCGATCCGAACGATGACTCTGATGGCGGGCAGGCACCTCCTCCTGAAGAACTTGTGGAGATTGAATTGACGGTGGGCGATCACAGCGGAAGTCACTCCGAGCGATACAACCTCGTTGTCGGATCTATAACACACATGGCGCCGGAGTTCGGCAAGTTGGCCACGAAGGTATACAAGTTCAGACGTGGACAGAGCTACCCCGTGACCATCCAGCATGCAGGAACCAAGCTGCCTGTTCCCGACTATGACTACACGGCGGAAATCGAGGTCCAAACCCTTGGTGATAGTATCGTCAAAGAAGACGCCAACGGAATTCTAGGCGTCCATAACGAAAGTGACGAGTTCTATGCCGCCGGAAAGTCTGCTGTACTGCACATCATTAAAGCGGAGTTCGATCACGCCAAGGTCAACACAAGAAACCTAACTCACGCGGACGACGACTTCCCGGATTATGAGCACTGCGTGGCAGAGATTTGGGACTCATCACGTGAAGTGAACCTTGAGGATTTCTTGACGGCGGAATCGCTCACCTTCAAGGACTACCTTGACTGGTACGTTGACGGAACGAAGCAATCTTCATCGATCTTGAATTACGGCAGCGAGCCGGGAAATAACGAAATCAAGGACTACGAGGTTCATGTTACCGTTAAGGACTCTTCCACTATTTGCGATCGGCTGATTCTTGTCATTGTCCCGACCTCCACCGAGCAAGCTCATAACGATTGGGTCACAACTTGGTCTGCCAATACAGCTTGGCTTGCTGAGCTTCCCGCTGCGTATGGGAGCATCACGTTTGATACTTCTGGAGATCCAGAAGACCCGGAACCAGGGACATGCACTAATGAATATTGGGAAGACTCCGTCGCAACCCTCGATAGTTATTTTCATCCTGGTGCTACCTATGAAATGAGGTCGGAGGAGACTCCCGGCGGACATGGGCATCAGGCATGCTATAACGGCCCCGGGGGCATTATTACTTCTGGTGTTGCAGCAGGTACAGCGGACAGTCATCACAAGTCGGACATCATAACGCCGAGTCATCGGACAGAAGATGTTCTGCCTTTTGTTCGTGCTGCTCAACTGGATGGCAATCCTGTTTGGGTTAATGACCTTTTCCCCTTCGATCTTAATCGCCCTATGATGTACGAGGGCTCTCACTTGCAACAGTATCTACAACTACGGCCGCCGATACCAAACAGCAAACCGTTGTTGACCCCAGGGACCTGCGCGCCATGACGAAAGGAAGATTTATGAAACACCTATGCTTGATGAGTATTATTCTTTTTGCGGTCTGTACGTTTGGTGCTGATGTTCTAGTCGGCACCAATGGAGTTGATCTTGTGTTCGAGGATGATGCTTTATCGCCAGACGAAAAGGCTTTTATCGCAGAGGATATCCAACGCGTTCTATCAACGGGCGGAAAAGAGAAGCTGAAGCAATATGGTGAGGCAGAGAAACATGCCCCGGACATAAAGGGGCGCATCAGTGTCGGGCCGAAAGGGCATCACTGGCCTCGGGCATTTTGGAAGAATGACTTTGGCCAGTATCGTATCGACGAAAAGACGTCAAAAAAGGAACTGATAGTCCCTAAAAAGTTGGTGGATGCCTACCGCGAATCTATCGAGCTTAAGAGCAAACATCCGGAAGCATTTGCGAGCTTGGATTCCTTTTTGAAGGAGATCGATAAAGGGTTCCATCCTGAGAAGATGAATATTGCGGAAAAGAAAGCTCTGTTCTGGTTCCCGCCGGGAATGCCTGCATGGAGCAAAGAAAAATACTATGACGATAACCTTCGGGAAATGAAGACGATATCCTTCAATCATCCAAGCGTGCTAACCTTTCAGGAAGCTCAGGTTGGAAGCAATACCGTTCTCTACTGTAAACCGGTCGTACGATCAAAGCAGGATGACAGTTTCGATCAAATGACATTGGTTTATGATGGAGCACGATGGCGGATCGGAGCTTTTTGATGGAACCTGACCGCGCCATAGAGATCGTCCAGAGTCTTGCCGACGGGGTGAACCCGTTTACCGACGAACGCTTTCCGTCCACGTCGCCCTACCAGCAGGCCGACACGGTACGCGCCTTGCACCTGGCGCTTGAAGCAATGACGAAAGTGACGAGTTCTATGCCGCCGGAAAGTCTGCTGTACTGCACATCCTCTCTGTCGACTTGACGGCACACCGTCCATACAGTGAAGGACCGGCTTACGGGAACCCGTTCCAGGACCATGAAGTGCCTGACGACGAGGAAGAGAGCCCCGGAGCAGGCATCCGAATCAATGGTGATACCGAGACGGCGGCCAACGAGAATGACCTGATCGAGGTGGAGCTTGAAGTCGAGCCGTTCCCGGTCGCGTCCGGCGTTCAGTACTTCCTTCGCCGCAACAACAGCAATATCAAGGTCTGGAATAACCAGCAGATGGGAACGGCTCTTCTGGACAGCGGTACGGAAGCAGCTTTCAGCGTCACGGCTTCGCCGATGTCGGTCTGGGTCGAAAATCCAAGCGGCGGAAATGCCGACTTTGAACTGGTCGCGAAAGACTCCGGCGGAAACGATGTCTGCTCCGACAAGATCCACTTCTACCCGTTTGAATCGATAGCCATTGGGCTTTCGGGTGAGGTGTGGCCTGGAGGTGATCCTCTTGCCAACGGAATGTTCGACGTTGCAGAAGATCTTCACGAACAAGGTTATGATGCCCATTACTACGACGAAGATGTTGTCGGAAACAATGGGGCCGGTGCGGCATACGATGAAGTTGTTAGTGCCATCCAAGATCGTGGAGTGACTCATGTGGCGATATATGGGCACAGCCATGGTGGCGGGTCCACCCACGATCTAACCCAAGTTCGACAGTTGAGCGGGTAAATGAGCCAATATTTCTGACGCAGAAGCAGGAAAGCCAAGTATAGCAGCTCTCATTTTTTCAAAGGCCGTGTAGTGGAGAACTGGGGGTTGTCTTGATCGGTTTATCGGCTCGATA
>JAHIZV010000122.1 GCA_018814445.1 Verrucomicrobiota bacterium
CGAAATCGAATGAAACCGGAGGAAAAAGCTCGAACTCCGAACGCGAATCCTGATACCATGCGCCCGATGCAAATGACGTGCACAGAGACGGTAAGCCTTGGTTCCTACGCGGTCTTTTTTTGGACCGCGGTAGAAGGTTCCGTACTCTCTGTAGATTTCGATGAAGATCCGGTAAAGGCTGGAATTTGCCTTGATGGACAAAATCACGACCTTCGGGGAACGGTCACGGCGACGATTACACCAAAGGCCAGTGCGAATCACGTCACGTTCGAATCGAGTAATCAAAGTCGGGCAACGGTTGCCGAAGAGAGTCGTGTTGATGACGGCAACTCCAAGGTTGTGACACTGAAGGTCACCGGTGTCTCAGAAACCCCTGATACTGAACCAAGTGGCGATACGGAGCTTCGGGCAGTGGTTGATGGAGAAGCGTGCGCATCAACTAGGATTCTTGTTCTCGTTCCGGAAGCTCAAAGTCATGCCGTTGGTAGCTGTTCGTTGGAGAATTACGTCACTGATGGAAACACCAGGCTTTGGACCAAGATGGAAACCATTGTTACGATCACCGTTCGTGATCAGTTCGGGAATGTTTTAGACCCGATGTATGACGGCGATGGGGTTGTGAGCGAGAGCTTCTCATCATATGGAGGAGCGGACTTTTATCCTGCGCCAAGCGACGGCCCGATTTATCTCCCGAATGACGATTTCACTAGCGGCGTCAAAGAGGATCAGGTCAGTGTGGAACTCTCAGACGAAGTATCGACACCATTGACACAGCAACAAGTGAATCAATGGATCGCTGGCACTCTTATACTGCCCGGTGGGCACAACAATATTTTCGCGCTTTATGGGGTGCCAACCATTAGTGACTATTTGCAGGCGATTACCGTGCATGGTCATGATGTCACCCCTGACTATGTGCGAACCCTCGAGACCTATCCGAATAATCATCCCCCCGTACCCTTTGAGGTTACTGATGAGGAGCCCTAAGATGATAAAAGAGATTAGATATTTTAGTGTTGGTGCTGTGTTCATCGTGGCAGCTTTCCTTGTAGCTTACGGCGTAGAGCCTGGCCAAGACTCACAACGCGGTGAGAAGTCGTTGGCGCACTCCGTATCTTGCGGCGATGATCTTGACGCTGTCAGAATCTTGTCAAATGAGTTTTCCGTACCGTATGGAGTGCTTCGTTTGCAGGCGGCCATTGCTGCTCCCCGAAGCAACGCCGAAGCCGGTCATCGCGTGTATGCGGAAGCCGGTCAGACGATTGATGGGGCTCTTCAAATGCTGAATGCGGAGACATCTGAATACAATGTCCGCACCATTGACGGCATCTTCGTTGCAACGGAAACAGCGATAAAGGATAGTGAGAACCCCCTTCTGGTGACAGTACGCGATTTTGAATACAACGGAACTCTGGATGGTCTTCTGCACAGGCTTACGAAGGGAGTTCTCGACATGGGACCGCCCATGTATGCCTTCTCAAATGGTGACGGCCAGCAGCTGCTCGAGCTTCCGCTGAGCATTAACACCGAGGGGCAGAGAAGCGTTGCCGAAATCCTTGCCGAAGCGTCACGAATTTCCGGGGTAAACTGGCACTTGACAGTTATGCCCAACGCGAAAGAACTCGTTGTGGATCAAGCCTCAAATGAGATTCGGGCAGCATCTAAGCGGCGTCTCATGGTAATGCTTTCACGTAGTTCGCGGTAGTAAAGGTATTCCTCTCGAAGCTCTTCCCGACCCACCCGGCACATCCAGAAAAAGGCAGAAGGGGCAAAGCACACCTGTCCAAAAACCGTTTTTGAAAAGACCTCCCGTTCGGGAGATAGTTCTTGTTGAAAGAAGGCAAGAACCCCGAAACAAGGAGGTCGATAAATGGTACGCCAGAAGAGTCTGTTCAGCCAAGTATTGAGTCTAATTGATCGTCATCACTTTTCGCAGTGTGTGAAGGGTCTGGATGCGGAGAAGTGGTCGAAAGGATTTACGTGCTGGAGTCACTTTGTCTCTATGCTGTTCTGTCAACTGGCGCAGGCTCAGTCACTGCGAGAGATCACGCAAGGGCTTCGAAGCTGTGAAGGGAAGCTGAACCACTTGGGAGTCATGGCGCCACCGAAGCGCTCGACACTTTCCTACGCCAATGCGCATCGTCCTTGGGAGTTGTACCGCAGCACGTTCTACGCATTGCTGGAGCGCTGCATGGCGATTGCTCCCCGCCACCGGTTTCGTTTCAAGAACAGGCTTCTTTCGATTGATGCCACCGTCATCGAGTTGTGCGCCACGATGTTTGACTGGGCGAGATCCCGCCAGGCCAAAGGGGCGCTGAAACTGCATCTGCTTCTCGATCATGACGGCTACCTGCCTGTATTTGCCCATATCACCGAAGGTCGGGAGAATGAACTGAAAACCCTCCAGAAACTAAGCTTTCCCAAGGGATCTATCATTGTGATGGATCGAGCGTACACCGACTATCACCTCTTCGAGAGGTTCTGTCGTGAAGGTGTGTTCTTTGTCACACGGATGAAGAAGAACGCATACTTTACCGTGTTCGAACGGCGCAAAGTGCCGGCAGGATCGAACGTACTCAAGGATGAAATCGGCGAGTTTCAGTTTCTTCACGCCGGTCGGAAGGTGATTCACCCATACCGCAGAGTGACGGTTTGGAGCGAGGAGAAGCAGGCAGAGATCGTGCTGCTGACCAACAACTTCTCGCTGGCCGCCCGGACCATTGGCGCCATCTACAAGGAACGCTGGCAGATTGAGATATTCTTCAAGACCATCAAACAGAACCTGCGTATCAAGACCTTTGTCGGCACCTCTGCGAATGCGGTTCACATCCAGATTTGGACAGCATTGATTGCCATCCTCATGCTGAAGTACCTGCAGATGCGTTCGCGCATCAATTGGGCGCTCTCCAATCTGGTCGCTCTGCTGCGCTGGAACCTCTTTACCCATAGGGATCTTTGGGCATGGATCAATGCGCCGTTTGAGACCCCTCATATCGGCTCCAGGCTGCTCCAGATGGAACTGGTCTTGGACAGCATCCGAGCGCCATAATCGCCTCAGGGGGGATAGGACATGGACTTCAGCGCCGCCCTAAGCCAATTACACAGCAATCTGACCTTCTCTGTCCCAAATCACATTTTTCTTGGACAGCAGTGCCGATTGCGTGTTTCCCCCCGTTCTCCTTCCTGCAAACCTGAGAACGATTTCTCTTGCTCGTCCTTCGAGCGCCGCGACTTCCTCTCATTCTCGCCCATTCTACAACGTGACTCGCCCGAGGCGATGCGATACCGGTTTAGCATCGCGTGGCACGGATGATGCTGAAAATACAGGGGTGAAGAGGCATCTCACATTGTGCGCGGTCGTCCTGTCTATTTTCCTCATTGCCCCTGTGTCTCTTCTCGCGGTCTGTGACCCTCAGTTCGGTTCACAGACGGACATGGGTGTGATTGACTGCGCGGAGATCGATGAGGCTTCAGGCATCGCGGCGAGTCGACTGAACCCGAATGTGTATTGGGTACACAACGACTCGGGCGATCCGAACCGGATCTTCGCGGTGAATGGCCAGGGACAATGTCTGGGCGTGTTCTACATCGACGGTTTCGCCGCGCGCGACTGGGAAGACATTGCGGTCGGTCCCGGACCTGTTGACGGAGTCAACTACATCTACATCGGGAACATCGGAGATAACTACGCGCAGTATCAATACAAGTACGTAGCGCGCATTCCGGAACCCCTCGTAGACGAGAATCAGAACGCCGTGACTCAAACGCTGTACGGCGCGGAGACTATCGTGCTGGAGCTGCCGGATCAGAAGCGTGACACGGAAACGGTGATGGTCGATCCATGGAACAGGGATCTCTATCTCGTGTCGAAAAGAGAGAGTAACGTGAACGTCTATCGGGCCGCCTGGCCTCAAGCGACGAACGGCGTCCCCATCACCATGGAACTTGTCACGACGCTCACTGTCGGATGGCTGGTGGGTGGCGACATCTCCCCGTCGGGAAACCAGATTCTGATCAAGCACGGTTCCTATGTCTACCACTGGTGCCGCGCCGCGGGGCAGACCGTGGGAGACGCGCTGAGCGTGGCGCCGACGATTGTTCCTTACGTGCCCGAACAGCAGGGAGAGGCGATATGCTGGACGGCTGACGAGAGCGGGTACTACACGTTGAGCGAAGGTCATGACGAACACATGTTTTTCTACCCGAGCCTTGCGGATACGGTCATTCCCGAAGTGGACATCGCCGACCCGGCGCCCGGCGGAATGTACGAGACCACCAATTCCGATCTGACGGTGATCGGCACAGCCTGTGACAATGTCGGCGTGGAGAAGGTTACCTTCGAAATGACAGGCGCGACGGCATGTTCCGGGCTGTGCGACACCGTCGAAGCCGTCCTCGTTCCTGAGGGCTCTGACTGGCGGTATATGGACAACGGATCCGACCAGGGAACGGCTTGGCGGGAACCCTCATTCGACGACTCGTCATGGCCCGGCGGTACCGCCGAACTCGGTTACGGCGACGGCGATGAGACAACGGTCGTGAGCTACGGCGGCGATGCCGGGAACAAGTACATCACCACGTACTTCAGGCGCGTATTTCAACTGGAGAGCGCGGAACCATATGCCGTTCCCCTGGCATTGCGTGTCAGAAGGGACGATGGCGTTGTGGTGTACCTGAACGGGGAGGAGGTGTTCAGGGACAGCATGCCTTCGGGTGAGATTACCTACCTCACTGCCGCGACCGTCTCGGTCCAGGGTGAGGAGGAGGAGATATATCAGAGCGCAACGATAGACGGCGCGCTTCTCACCGCAGGTGTGAATGTCATCGCAGTGGAGATTCATCAGTTCTCAGGCGGCAGTTCAGACATCAGTTTCAATCTGTCGCTGGGACTTCCCGGAGGAGACTTGAATTGGAGTACGCCGCAGGTTGTTCTGCAACCGGGGGTGACGACCGTTAAGGTGACCGCTGAAGACCTGGCCGGAAACAAGGAGTCTGAACAGATCGATGTCCATTTCATCGTTGAAGACTCCGACGGCGACGGCTTGATGGATGAGTGGGAGGAAACCTACTTTGGAGGACTTCAAAACGATGGCGGGCTCGACAGCGATCAGGACGGTCATACAGATCTGCAGGAGTACTACGCGGGAACGGTACCAACCAACAGCGCTTCGGTCCTCCGCATACCGGACGTAACCGTCAACGGGGACGGTCTTACCGTCAAATGGCAGAGCAGCGAAGGCAGGACATATAACCTCCTGCGCTCCTCAGATCTGACCAAGGGCTTCGTGCCGATTGCCGTAGCGCTGGCCGCAACACCACCGCAGAACTCCTACACGGACAACAATGTCCCCGGACCGAGCAGCTATTACATGATCCAGTTGGAGGGCTGGGAGTAAGACGGAAGACAGAAGACGGGGGGCTGAAACCCACTGCCTTGCCAAGGCAGGATTTCCTCGTCCCCGGGAGAGCGAGGTGGCAGCCAAGGTGCTCTGCGTAAGGTTATTAATTCAGCGAGTAAAACGTTTTACTTTTGTCAAATATGTGACGTATTATTCTCATTTCTGAGAGCGTCAGGAACTGATTAGGGCCAGTTGAGCCGAAAACATCCTGAAAACGGCCCGTGGCATGGAAGATGCTTTTTTACTGAGCGTGATTGCAATACGTCCAATCCGGTACCTGCTGATTATGGTCCTGTTGGTTTTCGGGGCCGCTTCTTCATTCGCAGTCTGCGACCCGCAGTTTGGTTCCCAGACGGACATGGGAACGGTGCAGTGCTACGATATTGACGAGGTATCCGGCATAGCCGCGAGTCGTTTGAACCCCGGTGTGTACTGGGTTCACAATGACTCCGGCGATCCCAATCGCATCTTCGCCCTGAACGAGCAGGGCGGGCTTCTCGGCGTGTACTACATCGACGGTTTCGCGGCCCGCGACTGGGAAGACATCGCCGTGGGGCCGGGCCCGGTCGACGGTGTCAACTACATCTACATCGGCAATATCGGCGACAACTACGCGCAGTACGATTACAAGTACGTCGGACGCATTCCGGAACCTGTCGTGGACCTGAATCAGGGCGCCGTGACGCAGACGCTTTACGGAGTCGAGACCATCACTCTCACGCTGCCGGACCAGCGCCGGGATACTGAGACCGTCATGGTGGATCCTTGGACCAAAGATCTCTTTATCGTGTCCAAGCGTGAGAACAATGTGAACGTGTATCGGGCCGCATATCCTCAACCGACGGGCGGGGCGGTTGTCACGATGGAACTTGTGAATACGCTGGACCTTGGCTGGATCGTTGGCGGCGATATTTCTCCCTCGGGCACGCAGATCATTATGAAGCATGGCGCCTACGCGTACCAGTGGTGCCGCGAGCCCGGTCAGACCATTTCCCAGGCACTCAGCGTTGCTCCGAATTCAGTTCCTTACGTGCAGGAGCAGCAGGGCGAGGCGATCTGCTGGACTGCGGCGGAAGACGGGTATTTCACCCTCAGCGAGGGACATAACGAACATATGTTCTTCTATGAGGACCTAAATGGCAGTGACGTCGACAACATCAACCCCTACCTTGACATCGCGGAACCGACCCCTTTCGGAACCTTTGAAACCTGCGAGCCGGCGATCACTGTTCTGGGCAGTGCGTACGACAACACGGGTGTTGACAAAGTGACCTACTCGCTCAGCGGTGCTACTGAAGGAACCGGTGTTGCCTTCGAAGTGCACGGCACGTTGATCGCGTCCGGTTCGGAGTGGAAATACAGCGACAACGGCCTGGACCTCGGCTCAGCGTGGACCGGGATACAGTATGATGATTACTCGTGGGCCGCCGGCAGTGCCGAAATCGGCTATGGCGACGGCGATGA